>NZ_JBXKMX010000041.1:0-2735 GCF_056992975.1 Ectobacillus sp.
TGCAAAATAAAAAAACCCCCATTCCTACAAATTGTAGGGACGAGAGTTTAATACCCGTGGTACCACCCTAATTGAAGCATTCGCTTCCACTCTTTCCATAACGCCTGAACGCGTTCCTCTCCTACTAAGTTTCCTTTTCAGAGCAAAACCTACGGAGTGTTCCTTCAATATGTCATCATGTGAAAATGCTCTCAGCCTAAGGCATTTTCTCTCTTTTTCATGTGTCATCATATTTACTGTTCTCCATCATCGGTTGTATGATATTTATCTGTAAAAACATGATTTTGTCTATAAATATACGTTTGTTACGGTTTCTTGTCAAGACCGGCTCAAATGTTTCTTGACGTTTTTCACATCTTGAATGGACACACCATGCTCTGAAGCAAGCTCCATTGCAGGGAAAACACGTTCCTTCCCTTCCGCTTCCTGCCGCTGCACGTGAAAAAGTCCGTTCACACTATTTGTTATTCCGTTGGCCTGATCACTCATTCTCATGTTAGATCCCTCATATCTGTCATATTCTTCTCCTATTATTCCACTATAGGCAAGAATTATTCTTCACAGATAATAAAGGAACCATAGACAAGGAGTGATACATAGATTTATTTACTATCTAATATAAGCGTGACAGGACCATCATTTACCAATTCTACATCCATCATTGCACCAAAGATTCCCTTTTCAACATGTAGACCTTTTTTCTCTAATTCTTTATTAAATACATCATACAACTGCTTTGCATATTCAGGTTTCGCGGCTTCCATAAAGTTTGGACGGCGTCCTTTTCGACAATCTCCGTATAATGTAAACTGAGAAACAGACAAAATGTGCCCGTTCTTATCTAAAACAGACTCATTCATTTTTCCACTCTCATCCTCAAAAATACGAAGATTTGCGATTTTTTCAGCTAAGTAAGCAGCATCACTTTCTATATCTTCATGTGTCACACCGACAAGCAACATTAATCCAAATGGAATGTTACCTACTACTTCACTGTTTACTGTAACAGATGCTTTTTTTGTTCGTTGTACTACTACTCTCATCGTCCTACCCCTTTAATGCATTAATCGACGGACAGCATAAATGTCTCGTACTTGTTTAATTCGTTCGACTACTTTGTGAAGATGATGAACGTTCTGAATACTCATAGAGATATGAATAGTCGCTACTTTATTTCGGTCACTTCGACCAGCGACAGCTGATATATATGTTTTCGACTCATTTACTGCCTGTAATACTTCATTTAATAAGCCTCTGCGATCATAGCCTGTAATTTCAATATCAACATTATATTCTAGGTCTTTTTCCGGATCATTTTCCCATTCTACATGTAATAATCGATCCTTTGCTTCTTCTGTTAATACATTGACACAATCTGCACGGTGAATGGAAACTCCTCGTCCTTTTGTTATATACCCGATGATATCATCGCCTGGAACTGGGTTACAGCATTTTGATAAACGAATTAACAAATTATCAGCACCATTTACTTTAATACCTGAATCGTGTTTACGTATTTTTAAGCTATTTCGAACATCGGATACAGATTCATGTAGTAATTTTTCTTCATCTCGTTGTTTTCGATACTTGTCTGTTAAACGAGTCACAATTTGTGCGGATGTAATCCCGTTGTATCCAACTGCTGCATACATTTCTTCATAATTCGGAAAATTAAATTTTTCCGCTACACGCTTGACGTTTTCTGGGTTCAGAACTTCCTTTACATCGTACTCTAAGCTTCGTAAATCACGTTCAATTAATTCTTTACCCTTTTCAATATTCTCTTCCCGGCGCTGTTTCTTAAAAAACTGCCGTATTTTATTTTTTGCATGCGAGGTTTGGGCAAGTTTTACCCAATCCTGACTAGGTCCATATGAATGTTTAGAGGTAAGGATTTCAACGATATCACCAGTCTTTAATTTATAGTCTAGCGGAACCATTTTCCCATTTACCTTCGCACCAATTGTTTTGCTTCCTATTTCAGAGTGAATACGATAAGCAAAGTCAATTGGAACTGAGCCAAGAGGCAATTCTACTACATCGCCTTTTGGTGTAAATACAAAGACCATATCCGAAAACAAATCTATTTTAAGTGATTCCATAAATTCTTCAGCATTGGAGGCATCATTTTGCCATTCTAATATTTGGCGGAACCAAGTGAGGTTATTTTCTAACGTTTCACTCTCTTCTATATCTTTTCCCTCTTTATATGCCCAATGAGCAGCAATCCCATATTCTGCAATGCGATGCATCTCTTTCGTCCGTATTTGGACTTCTAAAGGATCTCCTTTTGGCCCAATTACAGTTGTGTGGAGAGATTGATATAAATTCGCCTTTGGCATGGCAATATAGTCTTTAAATCTTCCTGGCATAGGCTTCCAGCATGTATGAATAATACCTAATACTGCGTAACAATCTTTAATACTATTGACAATCACCCGCACAGCAAGTAAATCATATATTTCATTAAACTGCTTATTTTGCAAAACCATCTTACGATAAATGCTATAAATATGTTTAGGTCGACCAGATAAATCACAAGGAATGGTGACTTCCAAGAGTTTTTCTTGAATTTCCTTCATAACATCCTTCAGATAATCTTCCCGTTCTGCCCGCTTTCTTTTCATCAAGTTAACAATTCGATAATATTGCTGTGGATTCAAGTAGCGTAAAGCAGTATCCTCAAGCTCCCATTTAATCGTATTAATTCCAAGACGATGTGCTAACGGAGCGAA
>NZ_JBXKMX010000042.1:0-23125 GCF_056992975.1 Ectobacillus sp.
ACCGGTGGTAAAAACAAATCTTCCAAGCTAGGAATTTTATTCGGTATAACCCGAATCGCTAACGCTATATTCCCGCTCTGATGAAACAAATTCAAACGGAATCGTGATAATCCTTTAATTTCATAGGAAAAATCAAGTTCTCCTTTTTCTTCAAACATGCGCCATTGTTCTTCTGATGTTATGCTTCTCGCTATGTTATATACATCTTCCGCCTCAAGAGATGGTCCCTCCATACGATGAAGCTCACCGTATATACGAAATGTTGGCTGCATTCCTGTTGTAATATGCAAATCGGATGCCTTCATTTCGCACACTTCATACAACCATTTTGTTAAATTCTGCACGCTATCGTCTCCTTTCTATTGTTCCATAGCTACTTGAAGTACTTCCTCCGTTGTTGTAAAGCCTTGTTTTACTTTTAATAGGCCGTCATCAAGAAGAAATATTGTTTTATTGGCAACGGCAATGTCTCGAATTGTTGCGAAGCTTTCTGCATTTGCAATCGCATTTTTCACTTCTTCGTTCACAACGAGAAGTTCGTGAATGGCAATCCGTCCTTTATAACCGGTCATGTCACAAGCCGGACAGCCCTTACCACGGTATACTTTATCAATGGTTAAACCACGGCTCGCAAAGATTTCTTTTTCTCGATCAGTTACTTCTTGTTCTTCCTTACAATCTCGGCAAATTCTTCGAATCAATCGTTGTGACACAATCCCCGATAAAGATGAAGCAAGAAGAAATGATTCTACCCCCATATCAAGGAGACGAGATATCGTTGAAATAGAACTATTTGTATGAATGGTACTTAAAACAATGTGCCCGGTTAAGGAAGCACGGATTGCAATCTCAGCCGTTTCTCGGTCACGAATCTCCCCAATCATAATTATGTCCGGATCCTGACGCAAAATGGAACGAAGTCCTGTGGCAAATGTCATTCCTGTATTTTGATTCACCTGAATTTGATTCACACCTTCAAGCTGATATTCAACCGGATCTTCAATTGTAATAATATTCACTTCTTCATTGTTCATTTTATTTAACGCTGCATATAAGGTAGAGGATTTCCCACTCCCTGTTGGACCTGTAATTAAAATAATGCCATGTGGATTTTGTAGAAAACCAAGAAAGCGTTGCAAATTTACAGTGTTAAATCCAAGCTTTGTTATATCATTTAGTGAGTTTCCTAAATCAAGCAATCGAAGTACGAGCTTTTCCCCAAAAATAGTAGGGAGTGAGGAAACACGTAGATCAATTTGATAAAAATCGTAGTGAAACCGAATACGGCCATCCTGCGGGATGCGTTGCTCCGTTATATCCATGTCTGACATAATTTTAATACGTGCCGTTATCATCCCTTGCATATACTTTGGCAAGACTCGCTCCGTATGTAGATGACCATCTACTCGATACCGAACCACAATATTTTTTTCCTGCGGATCAATATGAATATCACTTGCTTTTTGCTGGATTGCATATTGCACGATTTGATTTACGAGCTTAATAGCTGGAGAGTCTTCTTCAACTGGTGCTTCTTCTTGCTGCACAGGCTCTTGCTCTGTTGTCCACTCATCAAAGGACTCCTGCATATCATAATAACGAGTGATCGTTCGTAATACATCTTCTTTTGCAGCAATAAGTGGCTCAATTTGAAACCCCGTTGAAAGACGAAGATCATTCATCACTACATAATCCATCGGATCGGCCATCGCTACGAAAAGCTTATCTCCTTGCTTCTTTAAAGGAACAACTAAGTTACGTTTGGCAACCTCTTTTGGAACGATATGAAACAGGGAATCATCAAACGGATAACGAAATAAGCTAACATGTGGAATACCGAGCTGCACCTCTAATACTTCCATTAGCTGCTGCTCCGTTATGTACCCACGCTGTAATAAAGCATCGCCAATCTTTTGTTGAGGTCCTTTTTCTTTTAAAGCCGTTTGAAGCTGTTCTTCTGAAATCAGACCTTCTTGAACGAGCAAATCACCTAACCGAACTCGTAAACGTTTCATATATTCCCCTCCAAGCTAATCTGTTTATTTTCCATTTGTTGTGTTACTTTGATTTTGTACTGTTGTCTGCGTAGTAGATGGATTCGTATATGACGTAGTAGCTTGCTGGTTTGTTTGTCCGTTCGTTGGTGTTTGTATCGTCGTTTGCGCTGCTTGCGACGCCACTTGTATATTCTTGACACCATTTACTTGCAGATAAAAGTCCTGTCCTATTTTATCTCGGGTTATGAGATTTCCATTTTTATATTTTTCACGATACACCGTTACTGCAAATCCATTCTTTCCCTTGCTCTCTGCTGTTACTGCATCGTTTTTCGTTTCATTTTGAATCACATATTGTTGAATCTCCCGCGCATTAATAGTTTCAACTTCATTTTTATTCGTTACATACGTATACACAAATGGCAGCCCCTGTAGAGAAACCCCCATGCTTGTACCATCTAACGAAAATTGAAAGGTATAGTCTGTATCATTTGGATTATAAAATACGAAATCACTTTTCCCTTGTTCTATATAGGCCTCTAATCCAAGCTTTGCATAAGCAGGTAGGACCATACTCGTATTTCTCTTTCGTACTTGAAAATTTGTCGGCGCCACTGCTTCATACATAAGGGATGAAATGACACTTAAGGAGCCATCATCAATATTAAGGTTTTTTTGAACAGCCACATTTGTTACAGACAGCTCACTTTTAGCAGGAATCGTAATGGTTCCAAGCTGATTCATCCATTGCTGCAGACTGTTTTGATAAGACATTATAGAAGAAGTGTTTGCCTGAGAAATCGTTTTTTTCGCTGTTTGTACATCTATGTATCGAACCATCTGTAGTGATGTTTTTGACTCTAAGGAACTCGCCGCCTTACTTAAGTCTTTTTCCAGCTTACTTCGATCTATTTGGCCTGCAATTTCTGGATTTAATTGGTCTGAAAGTAACGTATCTAGCTTATTTGTTTGAACGCTTACAGTAATTAGAGAATGTTGACCTGATTTAATATTTTTCATAGTATCATTCACGTCAAAAGCAAATAAATCAGTTGGAACGAAGAAAGTCGTATCCCCATACTGAAATTGTATATGTGGCGCTGCTTTCCAAGTCGTAATTTGCTGTTGTAATTCGGATTGCGCTTGCTCCTTCACTTTTTTCTCAAGTGAAAGCGGTCCCACAAAGGTATTTGATGTATATGCATAGGATGAATCAAACAATTTCATAAGTGCAGCCTTTGCCCCATATTGCAACGCGAATACTGCCATACTTGATATGACAACTATGAAAAAAAGGCGGAAGTTTTTCTTCAAATTTTTGAACCTTCCTTCTTTTCAGTTTCCTCACGTTGAAACAGCTCATCTAAATAACTCATTTCGACCTGCTTCGATTTTGTTTCATCTTCTGATACTCCTGCTGTTGGTTGTTCCACTGGCTCACTTTCATTCTTGGATTCTACCATTTGAGTAGCTGGCATCATTTGGTCATTTCTCACTTCTACTTCGTCTTCTAGTTCTAAAACAAAGAAATACCGATATAATCTTGTTTCCAATACGTATGAAACGACAAGTGCAAGTAATAGAATTAGGATTACATCCTGCCAAAGTGGCAAAACACCATTTAATCCAACGACAAGCATAACAAATGTGAAGGATAATAGGGATACAGCTAGGATTCCTAGTTTTGTTAATCCTGTCTGCAGTACATACAATACTGGAATTAACAACAAGGATGCGAATATTGTTGGAAATAGGTAGTCCATCTTTGCACCTCTTTTGTAGTAAAATAAGATGAAGTTATTCTCTCACTATATTATACTAACTGTGCGAAGGAAAGAAGGATGGAAATGAGAAAAAACAATGAAAACGGACTAACACTTGTAGAAGTACTGGCATCCATTACCATTCTATCCATTATTACCATCGGATTATTTTCTGTTTTTCCCAAATCCTACTCCATCATTAAACAAAGTCAATCAAAATTAGTTGCAGTGAACCTTGCACGCGGGGCGGTACATTATATGGAAAAACAAGATTACGATATACTAAACAACTATCTTACTAGCTTAGGGAACGGGAATGTAGCTGTCTTCGATACAGCGAATGCCTGCAGCACGTCTTACAGCAATTCTATTAGCCCAAATACTCCGTTTACCATTTTTCCTGACACGAGTAGCTGCATAAAAATCATTACACCTTCTATAAACAACATTACCTATACAAATGATAATGTACAATTATTTGTAGTACCGACTAGCTATAACGATAGCCATGTGCAGGCTATTCTAGAGCATATTCATGCAGTTCATCCTAAAACCGCACTGCAGAATCTACCAAGCCAGTTGAACGCAATGATGGCAAAAGATGCTGCAAACTTACAGCAAAGTCCTGCCTACACACCGCTGCACGTATTCGCCTATGTGGATACAAATGAACAAGACAACACGGAGGGAATCTTGCTAGAGGGGAGCATAACCAAAGATGGAGTACGGTAAGCTAGATCAACGAGGCGTTACACTAGTAGAACTTCTCGGAACAATTGTTATAGCATCAATCATTATGACTTCCTTATATAGCGTATTTACAATGGGGTTAAAGACCTATAACAACATTACGTCCGAAACGAATGTGCAAAATGAAGCAGATTACGTCGTATCAATGATTATGAATAAACTGTATGCTACATCCTACGACGATGTGATATTTAACGATGCAACAAAGAGCGTAGAACTTTATAAAAGAAAGCAAAGTCCCTTGTTCTCCAAGGATGATGTAACTGTTAGCTACGACAACAACGCTCTTCCCATTGCTCGCTTATACATACAAAACGGAAAGATTCTATTTGAAGAGTACGACGGACAAGGTAACCTACTTAAAACAAATTCCTATCAGCAGGATGCAACCATTGAATTGCTAACAGAATCAACCATTGGGATGACTTGTACAAAACAAAGCACCGTATACGCACGTTCAGGTGCTGCCGTTGTTCCCTTTTCTATATGTAACAACGGGATCATCCAGCTTTCGTTATCCTTTCATTCGAAAAACTTTACTACAGCACCACTTACTTTAAAAAGCGAAATTGGATTTTAAGAGAGGGATCACTATGAAAAATGAGCAAGGATCTACGTTACTTACCGTACTTCTCATCAGTCTAATATTTGTAACAATTGGTCTTACCATCGCCACCATGACAATATCGAGTACAAAACAAGCTGAAATTAGAAGAATCGATGTATCTACCTCGCAGCAATCCACTGATGAAATCAACCGAGTGATTGCAGATTTTACTGATAGTGTAAGCAAGCTTTCCTTACCCGATATGAGCAAAGCTGATTATGATATGAAACTGCAAACGATTGTTTCAGGATTGGAAGTAAAATATACAACAACGGGGTCTCCCCAAACTGTACTCACTATTACAGACGTAACACAAAGTAAGCTCGGTATTTCCAATCCGCAAGATTATTACACGCGCTATTACACATTTCAAATGCAATATGTAAACAATGTAAATAGTGCGCAGCCTACCATAACAAACACAAGTACGCGAACCATGCTTCTATCCCCTACCCCTAGCTTTCTTCAATATGCGGTTGGGTCGGAGAATACATTAAATTTAAACGGCGCCTCCGATATTACTGGAAATATATACGGAAGTAAGGTTACACTCGCAAATGCAGCCCGCTATGCAAATCAAGTCACTACAGCGGATCAAACGACCCCGAAGTATACATTGCTTGAAACCTTGTACCCTTCCGTTGTGGGAACGGTTGTTGTTGATAATGAGATTGATGTTTATAACAATACAACAAAGCAAGATGGCTTGCCTTCAACCGTCTTAAACAAGCAGTCACTTTCCACAACACCCGTTTCGCAGGCTGCAAAATATTTTTATGAAAAAAGCACACCGCCGCTCCTTCAAAAATCAAACGGAAACTTTACGACCGTTGATTTTCCAAAAACGGTAGCTGACAAATTTAATCAGCTAGGAATTGGTTTATCTATGACTAAATCGGACATACCGCTCATAACTGCAACAGATGCTGAAATTCAGCAAAAGCGAAATGCAATCGTCCAGAAAATACTTGCTACCAATGCACCGACCTTGTATACAATTGATAGTAGTAAAAATAAGAACGATTTGTTTTCAGCAGGGGTTTTCCAAGGGAAAAAGGTTGTACTTCTCACCAATTCATCCCAGACGAGTGGAACGAATACGTACACGATCGATAGTAACCTAACACTTTCAGCAGATCAATGGCTCGTGGTAGACGGAAATTTAGAATTGAGCAGCAGCCAATCTCCTTTAACGATACAAGGCAATATTCTCGTGCTTGGAAATGTCATGATTCATGGAAATACCGTCTCTTTTTCACACACGACGGATACAATGGCATTTGCAACTACTATATATGCAACCGGGAAGGCGACTATCAATTCAACAAATATTGTCGGTAGTAACAATAAAATGCTTGTATTACTCGCTCAGGACGATTTATTAATCACTCGTATTAACGAGCTGACAGATGCAACAAACTCTGTTCCCACGATGGATGGTTATTTTTATACCGATAATAACGCAGAACTGTACGGGGTAGGCTCACTCTTCCATATTCGCGGCGGTATCTTTGCCAAAAACGAGTTAACAATGAATGCGATTCGTCAAAATTCATTCGGATCATTCACAAGTACAAATACTGCCGTCAACGTTCCTTTCGATTCTAGAACCGCCCAAATCGGTCAGTTATCACGGTTCGTCGTTACGTACGATAAATCCGTTCTCGTAAATAATGTTAATGCCCTACCGTTTGCGACAAAGTTAAGTGTAATCTCTGATGATGAGGGGACCCAAACGAAGGGAGCCGGACAATAACGGGACAAAAATATGAAAAAGAAGCTAATCTCGTTGATTAGCTTCTTTTTCATTTACATTGATTTACCATCGATACAACGGATTGCTAATATCAAACGCTCCTTTGTATGGGGTATCTACTGTGATTGTTAGGACCGCTTGTAGGTTTGTAGCTGTTTGTGCTGTAACGCTAACGGTACCTGCTTTTTTCGCAGTCACAACACCGTTTCCATCAACAGTTGCAATATCTGGATTGCTGCTTGTCCAAGACGAAATCGTTTGGTTGGTTGCATTTGCTGGAACAAACTTTAACATTCCAGATGTATTTAATGTATCACCAATTTTCATGGTTGCAGTAGAAGGATCGAAGTAGACTGATTGCAAAGGAATCGTCGTAGATTTAACAGTCACGGTTACTTGCTTCGTGAAAATCGTCCCTGTGCTTCCCGTCCCTGTAATCGTCAGCAACGTCTGCCCTGGATGATTTCCCGTTATCATATTTGAATTGGAAACCGATGCAATATTTGAATCAGCCATTGTCCATTTCAAATTTGTGATTGAGCTCGGCGTTACTGTATACGGGAAAGCCTTTGTTTCGCCTTCATTTAAAGTAAACGTGCTGTCGCTTACAAATTGATACAGCTTCACATGTGCTGTTTTTTGCACGACATCTCCGAAATCATCCTTCACACTTACCGTGACATTCATTTCGCCTGGGCTTTTTGGTGTGATCATTAGATTTGGATTTTGAAAACTTACATCCGCAAAATTTTGATCCGCCGATACACTATATTGTAGTTGCAATTGTGTAGTGGCACTAGCAGGCGTTACTGTGATGGGTACTGGTGCAGACGGATCCCCAACATTTCGTTCAATTAAACCTGGGATTGTTACATCCTGCAGACCATCTTTTACCGTAATGGTTAAGGAAGGAAAATTGCCGGTTTTCCAAGAATTACTTACATCATAATAATTCACGCTAGCCTGATTCAATTGATAGGGAGTGCCTGCAGGAGAAGCACTAGTTGCGGTCACCGTTAACGTGAAATCTTGATTTACTCCATCATAATCTCCGCTTAGGTTTTTATAAAATTGGATATCAGATAAGGATCCCGTTACCGTTTCCCCTGATTGCGGTGTACCTGTCTTTGTGAAGCGACTATCTGGCATTTGTACATCGAGACCAGCAGGAAAATTTTCCTTAAATTGTACTTGTGTCAGTGAAAAATAATCTGAACCGACCCATCCAGCATACGTACCTTTAATTTGGGATCCATCTACCTTCAGCTTTACCTTTACAAACCCAATGAAGTTTGGATTTTTATTATCGAATACCTCCATCACAGGAATGGTTACAGTCGGATTCCCATATTTACTATTTAGATCCTGAACCGCTTGTATAACCTCTTGATAATTATTGCTATTTCCAGGTAATACGATTTTCTTTATAGTATTCAGATTATCTACCGAAAGTGAAGAATTATATCCATTTTGTATTTCATCTAATACATCGCTTTGCTTACCTGTATAACTAAGAAGGCCACGTGAACCTTCATTTGCATACGCGGAATCCAGTACGACAAGATCACTACCAATTGCGGCATTCTGCATGTCAGCTTGCGTTACAAAAAAGGGGCGTAATGAAGATACAGAGGTAGTACTTAACGTTAAATTTCTTACATTAGAGCTTGATACACTACCCGGTGTTATGTGATACGGAATATCCACACTGCTTCCTGTCTTCATAACAATTTCAGAAGCGGACTTGGCAATAACATTCGTTCCTTGATTTGTCGTAAACTCTCGCAAAAATTTCGCATTGATTTCATTTTGACTCGGATATCCACAGCCAACTAACAACAATAACAAACATGCACTTACACTGATCCGTTTTAGCATGTTCCACCTCGAATCGATAACAGAATAGTATTATATTTTTATTATAACAAGCAAACATGGTAGTAGAAAGGCTTTTCAGGTGCAGATTTTATGATATTCATCGCATATTGCTAGTATAGTAAAAAAATAATCTTATAGTTGTGTCTCTCTTCAGAGCATCATCCTAAAAAAATATCCTACGAAAGGTGTATGTACCTTTCGTAGGATATTTTCTAATCTACGATTATATAATATGCCTTCAATGGTCCATGTACTCCAACCACAAGATTCATTTCAATATCTGCTGAATTACTAGGTCCTGAGATGAAGTTAATTGCCGATGCGACAGCCTCGCCATTTTCTACTCTCTTGTTTAAATCCTGAACTGCCTGTGTTATACGTGGCACAATCGTGTTTCTCCGTATAATCGCAACATACACCTCTGGTAAGAAATGAAGCGACCGGCCTTGTCCTGGGCGAGCCTGCATGACTACTGTTCCGGATTCAGCTAGCGCATAATCAGAAAAGGCAATGCCATAAGAAGCGTTCGTCGCCTTGGTAAAGTTTGTTTCCCTTTGACTGGCCTCCCATTCGTATACATCTACCTGTTCATCTTCCTGCAGAAACTTTGTTACACCGTACTCCGCAAACCGATCATCCTTTGCCATTACAACCGAGCCCTTTCCATTTTCGTCCATAATTTGTGTAATGGCCGTAGAAAGGTTGCTCGACTCGATTACGGTTGTATGAATGCTACTACATTGTTTTTTAAATATTTCTAGCAATTCGTCCGCTGTACAATTTTGCAATACTTCCTCATTCATCTTGTGCTTCCACTCAGGCCGCGTAACACCGCTCGTCTTTCGCTCGCGCCCAAGCTGCTCCGCTATATGATCTAAAAACGAATCACGATTTTGTATTGTTCCTGTCATTCGTTGTCCCCGCCTTTCTTCCGATTTTTATACCAGTCCCGGAATCTCTCTTTACTTGGGGCAGGAAACTCCCGAATATCCGTCCAATTTTTCAATGGTCCGACTCCTTTAGAAATATGATTTCCTGTTTGGAACGGACTCATCGCCGTAGGGGCAAGCTTCGAACCGATTTTGTATAACAAAGAAGAAGATGCCCCCATTTCAAACATCTTCATGGCTAGTTTTTCTGCCATCGGTGCGCGTCCTTCCTTCTCCACGATGACCTGGCGATGTTTAAGTAGCAATTCATGCAATGGAATTTTCACAGGGCATGCATCGGTACACGCGCCGCAAAGACTTGAAGCATATGGAAGTTCTTTATACTCGTCATATCCTTCGAGTAGCGGTGTTAATACAGCCCCAATTGGACCTGAATAAATCGAACCGTAAGAATGACCGCCCACATGGCGATAGACTGGACACACATTGACACAAGCTGCGCAGCGAATGCATTGCAGCACAGGGCGAAACTGTGAAGCTAGAATTTCAGAACGACCGTTATCCACGATAACCAAATGGAAGTCTTCCGGACCGTCTGCTTCTCCTTCCTTTACAGGCCCAGCGACCGTTACATAGCTTGTAAGCTTCTGTCCAACTGCGCTCCGACAAAGAAGACCTACTAAAACGTCAAGCTCTTCCATTGTCGGCACGAGACGTTCCATTCCCATTACTGCAATCTGCGTTTTCGGAATACTCATCGTAAGATCAGCATTTCCTTCATTCGTTACAACTGCAATCGATCCAGTATTGGCCACCGCAAAATTACAGCCCGTCACGCCGATATCCGCTTCGAGAAATTTTTCGCGTAAAATTTTCCGAACGAATTTCGTCATTTCATACGGATCTTCAGATTCTGAATAACCGAGTTTCTCTTTAAATACATCCCGTACTTGCTCTTTGTTTTTATGCAAGGCAGGTGCCACAATATGAGAAGGCTTTTCTTCTGCTATTTGGAGGATGTATTCCCCTAAATCGCTTTCCACAACCTCGCAACCGATTTGCTCAAGTGCTTCATTCATGCTGATTTCTTCTGTTACCATTGATTTCGATTTTATAACTTTTTTGGCTTGCTTCGCTTTGGCTACATCTTGTATATATGTAGCAGCTTCTTCCTTCGTTTTAGCAAAGAAAACATGACCGCCACGCTTTGCAACATTTTCACTTAGCTGCATTAAATAGTAGTCAAGGTTTTCAAGTGTGTGCTGGCGAATTTGCTCGCCGACTTCACGCCACTGTTCCCAGTTTCCGAGTTCATCGGCCGCAGCAAGACGTCTCGTATATAAGCTATTTTGCGCAGATGCTACAGCACCACGCATAAAGGTGTCGTGTATCCCTTCATCAATTCGTTCTTTAAACGGTTCATCGCCTATTTTTATTGACATCCTGCATTCCTCCTTAACGACTATTTAATACTTCCGCAATGTGCATGACGCGAACAGGTTTATCTCTGCGTTCCATCCGTCCTCCGATATTCATAAGACACCCGCAGTCGGCTCCAATCAAGTAGTCTGCCCCTGTTTTTGTAACGCTGTCTACCTTTTCATCAACCATTTGCTCCGAAATAGCTGTCATTTTCACAGAAAATGTTCCTCCAAAACCGCAGCAGTTTTGAGCATTAGGAAGTGGTTCAAGTTCAAGTCCCTTTACATTGGAGAGCAACGTAAACGGTGCATCCTTCACACCAAGAAGACGGGTCATATGACAGGACGTATGATAAGTTGCTTTTCCCTCTAAATGTGCACCTACATCTGTCACTCCTAGGACATCGACGATGAACTGTGTAAGCTCATAGGTTTTATCTGCTAACGATTTAGCAGGCTCTTCCCACTTCGGATCTCCTTTAAAGATAGCTGGATATTCCTTAAACATCGTAGCACAGGAGCCAGAAGGCGTTACGACATACTCGGCACTTTGAAAGGTCGTAATCATATTTTTCATAGCTTCCTTCGCATTTTCTACGTATCCACTATTGTAAGCTGGCTGTCCGCAGCAAACTTGCGATTCAGGAAATTCAACCTCGCAGCCAAGTCGTTCAAGAAGTTCAGTTGTAGCCTTTCCGACATTCGTTTGAAACATGTCAACTAAACAAGTAGCAAACAAGGTAACTTTCATCTTATTCTCTCCTCTCAATCTCTACCCACTTTAATCATACGGTCATCTGATGACTAGAATAAAAAAGAAACAATATATTTCAATCGTTCTCTTTTCCTAACAAACTAGCAACCGTTTACTTCTTAAAGTATATCATAGAAAAAGCTTCCTTTTCATTCTACACACACTTTACACGGTTTACAAGTTTTGCACACTAGTAATCATGTTTTTTACACTTGTTAAATGCTCAAACATCCTTTGTTGCGCTTTCTCACTATCGCAGTTAACAATGGATTCGAAAATGGATTGATGTTCTTGCGCCAACATATCAGCCGTTGTATGTTCTCCGTACAAAATCAGCCTTCTTGTTTCACCAATTGCTTCAGCCATAGTGCTAGATACATGGTTCATAAGCTCAACAAGAATAGTATTGTGAGAGGCTTCTGCAATCGCCATATGAAAGTGAAAATCTGCTTTTTCTCCTACTCCTTCATCGCCTTGGGAATCCACCATTATATCTACCCAGCGCTTCATCTCTTTCAGATCCTCTTCGGTACGTCGCAGCGCAGCTGCACGTGCAGCGCCAACTTCTAAAATCTTCCGAACTTCAAACAGATTCATGATATCTTGTTTATTCATAAGAAGGGCACTAGTAAGCGTCGTTGTTAAAGAAGCTGCATCGAATGTTTTCACATACGTTCCTTCTCCTTGCCGCATTTCAATAAGTCCCATAGCTCGAAGCGCACTTAGTGCTTCCCGGATTGCTGAACGTCCCACTTGAAACTCTTGTGCAAGCTGATGTACTGGAAGTAATTGATCGCCAGGTTTTAACGTACCATTTTTAATCATTGTAATAAGAGCCTCTGATACTTCCTCATATATTTTCTTCGGCCGAATTGATTTATAATCCAGAATCATCACCCTACTTTCTCTATACATGTACAGGAAATGAGTAAACCTATCATTTCTATTCTTATTGTAAATCGAAATATACTATAGCTCAAATACTTTATCCCATCCATCAATCGTCCATCGTGGGCAATGTCAGCGTAATGCTTGTTCCTTTCCCTTCCTCGCTGTCGATCGTTAACGTCCCTTCATGCATCTCTGCAATTTGCTTCACGATCGCAAGGCCGAGACCCGTCCCCCCATTTTCACGCGTGCGAGCCTTATCTACGCGGTAAAATCGTTGCCCTAGCATTTGGAGATGCTCAGCACTAATTCCGATACCTGTATCTGCAAGTGTCAGCTCACATTGGTTATCTATTTGCACTAACCGTACAGTAATCCTACCATTTTTCGTATAACGTATACTATTATCCATCAGATTGTGCAGCACTTGACGGATTCGATCTTCATCAACGTTCGCAATAATAGATGGGTCTAGTTCGGTATGCAGCTGAATATTCTTCTCCAGTAGCTTAGGCTCATACGTTTGGAGCTCATCCTCAAGTAATTGTGCTAACACAGTCGGCTGTTTTTTTAGCGGAAACAAATCACCCTCTAACTGAGCCAAGTCAAGCAAATCATGAACAAGACGTTGCATACGGCCGGCTTCTCTATGAATAAGAGCTATGTATTTGGACTGTTGTTCAGGCTTTATTACCCCGTCCATCATCGCTTCGCTATAGCCTTTCATATAACTAAGCGGAGTTCGGAGCTCATGCGAAACATTCGCCAAAAACTCCTTCCGTTGTAAATCTTCCTTTTGTAAGGCCAGTGCCATATTATTAAAGGCACTCCCAAGACGTCCAATTTCATCCTTTGACGTAATCGTGATACGTTCGGTAAAATCTCCTTCTGACATCTTATACGATATACGTTCCATTTGAAGAAGCGGCTTCGTTACAGCTAGAACAATTTTGCGCCCAATAATGGCTGTTAAAATAATGAGCAAAGCAGATAGCGGTGCCAAAATAAGACCGAGCTCAAAAATTAAGTCTTTCGCTCCCTTTAGCGGAACATAGGAATAAATAATACCTATTAGCTTCTTTTCATCTAATACAGGGGTCACAACGCCCATGACATTTCGCTGAAACCGCGGTTCAAATCCAACCTTAGCAACTGTCTTTCCTTGCAGCAATTGCTGCCGGTCTTCTTCACTAATAATTGGATTGTACTGCACATCGAACGGCAAGCAGGCACTTAAATCTCGGGGATTGCTGACAAACAAAATATTTGCTTGTGAAATACTTGCAAATGCTTTTACTTGCTTTGCGAAATCGTCTGTTCCACCATTTCGTGTATACTGGGATGCTAAGCGTCCTCCCTCCCCTTTTAACGTATCTTCTACATTTTGGACGTACAATCTTTCGTACGAATATAAGGAAACCAAATATAGACAGGAAACGGTTACAATAGCTGCTGCAATAATTGTCATCCATAGTTTTTGTACCATCGACATTTTTTTCATGTTACACCTCAAACTTATAGCCAATGCCCCACACCGTGTGGATCGTATCTGCGTACTGTCCAAACTTAAGTCGAATTGTTTTCACGTGCGTATCAACTGTTCGCGTGCTCCCTGCATAATCATAACCCCACACTTTTTCAAGTAATTGATCTCTACTAAATACTTGTCCCTCATGCTTGCACAAAAAATAGAGCAAATCAAACTCTTTCACCGTTAAGGACACTACTTCCCCATCTATTAGAATTCTCCGTCCTTTTTCATCAATTGTTACAGGTCCCCAGGTCTCCGCTTTACTTCCCTCCGTTTTCGTACTTCTACGCAATACTGCCTCGAGACGTGCAATTAATTCTCCGGGACTAAATGGCTTTACAATATAATCATCTCCACCCATCCGAAGCCCGTTCACCCGATTCCATTCTTCTCCCTTTGCCGTTAAAAAAATGATAGGAATATCCGATGTTTCCCGAATTACTTTACAAAGGGTCATGCCGTCCATTTGTGGCATCATTAAGTCTACAATTAGGAGATCAAAGGAATGTTCCTTTACCTTCTCCAAAGCACGGACACCATTTTCCGCTTCTTCCCATTCATAACCAGAGTTATCCAAATACATCCCCACAAGCTGTCGCATGTCACTTTCGTCATCTACAACTAAAATTCGGTATACATTCATTTTTCTTCCCCCTTGACCACCGTAAACTGAAACGGGCCCTTTCCCACGGAAATCGTTGCTAGTTTCGTCATGGTGCTACTATCCACCACTACAACCTCATCACTATCATAGCTCGCTATGAAAAGCTCGTTACCAACGAGAGTGAGCGCAAACGGATTCGAACCAACCGTTATCTGCGCTTCTTGAGCATAAGTTGTACCATTTATTTTTCGCACTGTATCTGAGCCGTGACTGAGCACATATATACTCATTCCGTCAGAGGCAAAGCTTACTGGCATTTGCGGTGCAGGTACGCTTCGTAATAATTCCCCGCTTTGAACATTAAAAATATGAATCGATTCATTCACGACATCGCCATTTCCGTGTCCACCAAGCCAAAGTTCATTTCCATGGAGAAGCGCTCCCATAGAAGAGACCGGCACGGTAACTGCAGAGATTACCTTATTCGTGCTCCAATCTATGTTAGATAGTTTTCCGTCTCGAAAATTCACAACATATAAATGCTGCTCATCTTGAGCAAACGTGAGCGGATTGTCCCCTATTGGAATGCGAGCCTCTTCTTTTCCAGAGGGACTGTACATACGAATCGTATTCGTATTTTGATCAGCCAGGGCAAGCTTATTTCCTTGCGGTGCAACAATTATATTTACAATTCCTACTCCGGTCTCCCATTCTCCAACTTGTTTACCCTTTGCTAGAGAATAGAGAAGAACGTGAGAAAGCTGCTTACCATAAAAAGCAATTGTATCTCCGTCCGGAAGCAAAACACTTCCTTGAATCGCTTTATTCATATTCCACGTAGTACGCAATGTATGGGTCCTAGCGTCAATAAAGCTAACACTGCCATCCTTTTGATTCGTAGTTACGATAATTGTTCCTTTAGATATAGGTGTGTATGCTTGTTGATTGCAGCCAGAGAGCAAGCCAATCAACAAACACAACACGAGCAACTGCTTCATGCTCTCCCCCCATTTCATTTATTTCACTACGATAGCAAATAATTGTGAAGAAAGTGTGAAGCCTTCTCTCTCCTCCTTCACACTATATAATAGGAAAGAATCGTTTTCAATGGATGGATATCCTTTGCTTTTCATAAAAGTAGTTCAGCGTTTTCTTACCTTTCATTACAATGTAACAATATGTCGTGGCTTCTGTAACAAAGACGACAGATCTATTACAAATCCATTAAAAACATTCCATTATTATCCTACCCCCATTCCGCTAATCCCTTATTTTAAAGCATTTCCGATCATTTCTTTTGGTATTTTTATGTAATCCATTAGCATTCCTATTTTATTTGTACACCATTTCTAGTTTGTACGCATCCCTTGATATGCCTACTACTATGATACATACGATATATTTTACGGTCATTCTACTCTCTCATTCTTTGTGGGAGATTCAGGAAATCTCCCACATCAAGAAATATTTCCCATCTTTTCTCCCTTAAAAACTATGATACTATGAACGTGTCAGAGAGAGCGAGACGAAGTGAGAGACTCCACTTCATCTCAGCTTTCCAAATATACTAAACTACAACATCGGGAGGAATAACATGAAGAAAACATTACTACTATCATTAGCAACTGCTGCTGCATTCACATTTGGAGTATCATCACACGATGCAAAGGCGGCAAGCCTTCAACCAGAAGCAACTAATCATGTAACCTACTCTGCTTTTCAATTCTTATATGAACCAATGAATCAACAAGACTTTCAATCCTTTTTAAATACATTCTTTAAAAATCAAATGACGTGGAAGATCGTAATGGCACCACAAACAACTTGTCCAAATATTACGCCGGCTCCAACACCAGCGCCAGTTCCGACACAGACTCAACAATCTACACCGGCTTCAACACAGACTCAACAATCTACACCGGCTCCAACGCAGACTCAACAATCTACACCGGCTCCAACGCAGACTAAGCAGTCTACACCGGCTCCAACGCAGACTAAGCAATCTACGCCTGCTCCAACGCAGACTAAGCAATCTACACCGACTCCAACACCGGCTCCGCAACAAGGTGTTCTTAGCGCCTATGAGCAGAAAGTTGTTGACTTAACGAATGCTGAACGTGCTAAAAATGGTCTAGGTGCATTGAAAGTTGATGCAACATTAAGTAAAGTTGCTAAAGCAAAATCACAAGATATGAACAATCTAAACTATTTTGATCACACAAGCCCAACGTACGGATCACCATTCGATATGATGAAACAATTCGGCATCACATACACGACAGCCGGTGAAAACATTGCAATGGGACAACAAACTCCAGAAGAGGTTGTACAAGCTTGGATGGCTAGCCCTGGTCACCGTGCCAATATTTTAAATAACACATATACCTACATCGGTGTCGGCTATGTGTCAGGCAAAAACATCTGGTCACAAGAATTTATTTCAAAATAATGCATTGGAAAAGCCCTCTTGCACAAGAGGGCTTTTTTAGTATGTGTATACATGCGAAGGTTATGCATGAACCATACATCAACCTACCTATTTTTTTACATAGATTGCTGCTTTTGTTTAAGCCGCTGCTCCAAAACATGAATCATGAAAAGGAAATGCTCTGCCTCTCTTGTTACATGATCGGCTAATAATGGATTGATGACATTTTTGATTTGACATGATTTAATCAGTTCTAATCCTGCCTTTTTAAAATTTCTCAATTCCACTGTAGCATTTTCACTATCTTTATTCATTTTACCAATAATCGGATACGTCGGTTCTTTCTTGTACAGCATCGATTCAACATCCCGCGCCTGACAAAGCAGAACCTCAAAATCATCTCCAAATTTTAAAGCTGTTTTAACTAAGTTACGTTCCGATTGATCAAGCAAAGAAGCAATGAATCGTGAATGTTCCATCATGATGCGTAGCCAAAACACATTCTCATTGATAATCGCATCTTGAATCGGATCCATCTTCCCTTCATTAAATTTCTGGAGCGAACGCAAAAAATATTCCGCTTCCCTTGCAACATGATCAACCAGAAGAGGAAAATTAAATCCACTAATTTTACAATTAATAATTAAGAGGAGTAGATTTCGCTTAAAATTTCGGAATCCATAAACTAACTGAATACTTTCTTCATTTAATTGTCTGACTGCTTGCACAGTTTCAGGAACAGAATGCGCTTTTTGTAGTTGCTGATCAAAATAATGATAAAATTGATCTACTTGTTGAATTAATGATTTGTCATTACGATTAAATCCCTCACCTAGAAAAAGGGCATGTTCCTTCATAATTCGTAGCCAAAATCGATTTTCCGTTAATGATCGTTCGATAAATAATCGTTCTGTTAAAGATTCGGTAGGTGCTGCCTTTAATTCTGGAGGCAGAAGCATTCCTCGTTCTTTATCCATAACAAAATGGCCAGGAATCGGTTGCTCGCTAGTCAATAGCATCTCCCCTTATTTCTGTTTTTATAGCTCATTTATTTCCCGGAGCTGGATGATCTACACCCTTAATCCGATGTCTATGTCCATTGTCTTCAGTCGTATAAAAATCGTAATAATGAACATGCATGCCATTGCCAACGGGTATAGCAGGTCCCGAATACGCTTTATAAGAATGAGTATGGGAGTTTTCAAAAATAACATAACCTTCTGTATAGTGTATATGTCCTCCTTCCTGCGTTGGAATAGGCGGCGATGTTACATCCAAGCATTGATGTACATGACCTGATTCCACAGATGTATAATCGACCGAGCCATGGTTATGATTCGGAACAAATCCAGAAACAAATTCATCTTTTCCTACTCGATTCAATTCATATAACCCCCTTTGACAAAAATAAACCTGTTAAACGTATATGCACGAATAGATGATGCAATGCCTACCTAGTTGTTTAACTAAGTTACGATTTTCTATACCTCGTACCGAATAATCAAAAAGAAGCTACCCATTGGATAACTTCTTTTATGAAATAATCATCTATTCTTTACCTCACGTATGCAAGAGGAACAACTGGGTTATACACCTTCGTATGCTACCCAATAAATGTCTGCAAGTTCTCTTACAAGTGGCATTTTCGGATTCGCTGTTGTACATTGATCTTCAAATGCACGTTCAGCCAAATTGTTTACTTTACTTTCGAATACAGTACGGTCTACGCCTTGAGCAGCAATACTCATTGGGATATTTAGCTCTTTAGCAAGCGCAATTATCGCACTTACAAGGCTTTCTACCCCTTCTTCTACCGTTACAGCAGGCATACCTAGCAAGCGGGCAATTTTCGCATATCGTTCGTCAGCGATAAAGTGCTCATATTTCGGGAAGAGTGCATGTTTTGTTGGTTTTTTCGCATTATAACGAATAACATGCGGTAGTAAAATGGCATTTGCACGTCCGTGTGCAATGTGAAACTCAGGTCCAAGCTTATGTGCAAGACTGTGGTTAATGCCTAGAAAGGCATTGGCAAACGCCATACCAGCAATTGCAGAAGCATTGTGCATTTTTTCGCGTGCTTCTTCGTCGCTTGCGTCTTTATACGCTCTTGGTAAATATTCAAACACTAACTCAATCGCCTTTAACGCAAGTCCATCTGTATAATCATTTGCTAGTACAGATACATATGCTTCAATAGCATGGGTTAATACGTCCATTCCTGTATCCGCCGTGATGCGAGGAGGAACCGTCATAACAAACTGCGGATCCACAATGGCTACATCTGGTGTTAATTCATAATCTGCTAGCGGATATTTGATATTATTCTTCTTATCTGTAATAACGGCAAATGGCGTTACTTCAGATCCTGTTCCAGATGTTGTCGGAATGGCAACGAACTGCGCTTTTTCACCCATTTCAGGATATTTAAAGGTCCGTTTGCGAATATCTAAAAACTTTTGTTTTAAGCCATGAAACTGAACATCTGGATGCTCATAGAAGAGCCACATTCCTTTCGCTGCATCCATCGCAGATCCTCCGCCAAGTGCGATAATAACATCTGGCTGGAAGGATCGCATCATTTCAGCACCCTTGTATACCGTAACATCAGATGGATCTGGTTCTACATCAGAAAAGATTTCAATTTGAACATTGTTTGCATTTTGATTTAAATAATGAACAACTGTATCTACATAATTTAATTTCACCATGCCTGGATCAGTAACGATGAAAGCACGAGAAATCTTCTTCATCTTCGCTAAATATTGCGTTGCATTTTTTTCAAAAAACAACTTTGGCGGTAGTTTAAACCATTGCATATTATTTTGACGCGTACCAATACGTTTGATATTTAATAAATGAATAGCACTTACGTTAGAAGATATTGAGTTTTTGCCGTAAGATCCGCATCCTAGTGTTAAAGAAGGGATAAATCCATTATATACATCGCCAATGCCGCCTTGAGAAGACGGGGCATTCACAATAATCCGGCACGCCTTCATGCGAAGTCCAAACTGTGTTTGCAACTCTTCGTTCGTGCTATGAATAACAGCGGAGTGACCTAATCCGCCAAGGTATAGCATATTTTCACATTGTTGAAAGCCTTCTTCTGTACTATTTACACGAATGCAAGCGAGTACTGGACTTAATTTTTCACGAGAAAGTGGATACTCTGCACCAGCACCTTCAATTTCTGCAACTAGGATTTTTGTATCTTCTGGAACTTTAAATCCAGCAAGCTTTGCAATCCATTCTGGTGATTTCCCAACGATATCTGGGTTTACAGCACAAGTATCTTCGCGAATAACTAGTTTTTCAAGAAGCTGCTTTTCTTTATCGCTAACAAAGTAGCATTGGTTTGCAATCATTTCTTTCTTTACTTCTTCATAAATTTCCGTATCTATAATAATAGCTTGCTCAGAGGCACAAATCATACCGTTATCAAACGATTTAGATAGAATTACATCGTTAACAGTACGTTTGATTTTCGCTGTTTTTTCAATATAACAGGGTACATTTCCTGGACCAACCCCTAATGCTGGTTTTCCAGTACTATATGCTGATTTCACCATTCCTGCTCCGCCTGTTGCTAACACGAGTGCAACGCCTGGATGATTCATTAGAAGCTTTGTTCCATCGATGGAAGGCTTTTCAATCCATTGAATACAATCCTCGGGTGCCCCTGCTTTTACTGCTGCTTCATATAAAACGGAAGCTGCTTTTGCACTACAGCCTTGAGCAGATGGATGAAAAGCGAAAATGATAGGATTCCGTGTTTTTATCGCAATGATTGCTTTAAATAAAGTTGTAGAAGTTGGATTTGTAACTGGTGTTACCCCTGCAATGACGCCGACAGGTTCTGCAATTTCTGTAATACCGGTGTAAGGATCTTCATGAATGACACCAACTGTTTTATCATTTTTAATGCTATGCCAAATGTATTCAGTTGCAAACATGTTCTTTATTATTTTGTCTTCATAAATTCCTCTGCCTGTTTCCTCCTGTGCCAGCTTTGCCAAAGGCATATGCTGATCTAAACCTGCAAGTGCCATTTCATGCACGATTTTATCAATTTGTTCTTGCGTAAACATTTCAAATTGTGCTAGAGCACGGTTACCTTTTACTACGAGTTCATCAATCATGGTGGATGTGTCTTGTAACTGCTCTACCTTTTTTTCCTCTACAGCCATATGAACTTCCTCCTTATGTTAGGGCTTTGAGTGCCCCTCGGTGACGTGATGCGTCCCAATAGCATAAATGAATAGAACGTCTCTAATAGACAAATACAATATTCCAATTGATTTCTAATTCGTCATTCAACTTTATAAAAATATATTGTGAAATAATTCACAATATCTATATCATTACTATACGATACATTTATGATAAATTGCATGTCGATTTAGTGAATTTTCCGTAAATAACTTTCTTGGATAAAGTAAATAATTTGTAATTCTAACACAATCTTTTACCAATCATTTCATACCTGTGATAAAATAGAAAAAGGAGCATATATCATTAGAAACTCTCGCTTCAAGCCTAATTGGGTTTGGTGTTTCTCTAGTGGGTGGTACGACATTCATTTCATTAAGTGAGTGTCAAGGCACTCGTTATTGCGGGTAAATCTAATAAAGAAAGGATTTTGATACCATGGCTGCTCGAAGGAGCATCTGGAAGCGTCAAGATTTGTCTTACACATAGCGTTACTGCTTGCTATTCGTCGTTAGCTACTAGCAAAAACGAAAGTGGGCGAAAGTATGTTGGAATATAATTATTCCTTCTGTTATATATAGCGTCGTAGTTAGTGAACAGCTAACTACACATAGAGGAGATTTCTCCTTTCTATATATGAGTAGTTAGTTGAAAACAATTGTTTTCGAATAAACTAACTACGGAAGAGGAATAACAATGAAATGGATTAATTGGCGAGAAGTAGGTATGATTGTTTTTGGCTCATTTGTATTATCAGCAGGTTTTTATCACATTCATGTGCAAAATAACCTAACAGAAGGCGGATTTATTGGAATTGCATTACTGATAAAGCAATTTTTCCATATCTCACCTTCTATTACAACGCTTTCTCTCGATATACCCTTAATCATACTTGGATCAAGGTTAATCGGTAAGCGATTGGCTGTTAAAACAATTATAGGCGCTTCGTCTTTTTCAGTCTTCTATGCACTTATGGAGCGCTATTCACCGTTTGTCATCAACCTATCTCAGCATTTATTTATTGCTGCAATTATAGGAGGGATTCTCGTAGGATTTGGTCTTGGCCTTATTTTACGTTACGGTGGTGCTACCGGAGGAGACGATATATTATCCATATTGCTTAGTAAAGTTTCCCATCTATCGATAGGAAAAGTTTACTTTTTATTTGACGGGCTCGTTTTAGCATTGTCATTATTGTATATGAACTGGACAGATGTTGCCTATACGATTTTATCGGTGGCAGTTTGTGCATACATGACAGATTTAGTAATGGCATTTCATAAGAAAGATTCTGCTACAAAAGCATATGTATAAAGATGTAAGTAAAAACACAGTGCAAATTCATTGCGCTGTGTTTTTCTGTACCTTACGAAAAGTGAAATTCTTTTCTATCTCCTGTTGCTTCATACCCTTTCGTACTGCGACTAGAAAAGCGATAATTGAACCTACCGCTTGAATCCAACTTCCTTTCACAATAAGTGATACTCCGGTTTTATCATCGTTTGTTTCTAATTCATAGATTGCTCCAATAGCCTGCAACGAATTTCCTATAGCTTGTAATCCATTTCCGATTATACTAAAGGACTGTATCAAGCCTACATCGTTTTCAATGGCATCTGCTACTTCTACTACTCCTCCTAATGCTT
>NZ_JBXKMX010000043.1:0-5283 GCF_056992975.1 Ectobacillus sp.
CGGGTTTGTAAGCCATGGCATGTCTGAATCAAAACATGGTGGAGTATGCTGGTATAACATGATCAAATTAAGAGAGGGTATGAATTGATATTTTTACCCTAATCCATTGTTATAATCCTCTCTGTGAGTTTCCCCTATCTATATAGTAAAAAAGTGTTGCATTTCATTTGAATTCACGATAATATACCTTACAGGGTATGGTTTAAGGTTGAGATCTTACGAAAGGATGTCCCTTAAGAACCCGACTAAACATGAAAAATAATAAATGAAAAAGAATGAATTCATGGAGGGAAATAAGATGAAGGTTGCGATTATTGCCGCAAATGGCGGTATGTTCGATGCGTACAAAGTATTTAATATTGCGACAGCTGCAGCTGCAACAAATGGAGAAGTGAAAATTTTCTTTACGTTTGAAGGTTTACAGCTTATTCATAAGGAAGGACTTCATCATCTGCCAATTCCTGCTGGTAAGGAGCAAATCCAAGAAGGATTTAAACAAGCAAATGTACCATCTGTTGCGGATCTTGTGGAGATGGCACAGGATTTAGGAGTTACTTTTATTGCTTGTCAGATGACAATGGATGTTATGGGACTTACGAAAGAAGACTTTGTAGAAGGTATAGAAGTAGGGGGAGCTGTCACGTTCCTTGATTATGCTAAGGATGCAGATGTTTCTTTATCTTTCTAAAGGAAGTTTATCATAGGGGTATTTATAATAAATATATTGTGCCGTTTTATATACCTGCACCGGTATATAAACGACATCTAGAATTTGTGAACATAAGGGAGAGTCTTGCATGATTAAAACGGACGTCTTGTTAGATGCAAAAGGTTTATCTTGTCCTATGCCAATTGTAAAAACAAAGAAAGCAATTGATACGATGATGCCTGGTCAAGTAATTGAAGTGCAAGCTACGGATCATGGTTCAAAAGCAGATTTAATTGCCTGGGCAGCAAATACCGGTCATCAATACATTGGATTGGTGGAAGAGGGGAATGTGTTAAAGCATTATTTGCGAAAGGCAAGTGCTGGTAGCGAAAAAGAGGAAGAAACGTATCCACATGTGATTACGAATGAGCAATTGGAAAGTAAGCTAGAAGATAATTGCTTTCTCTTAGATGTCAGAGAGCCTGCAGAGTTTGCTTTTGGTCATATTCCTGGCGCAAAGTCGATTCCATTTGGTGTTTTAGAAGAGAAAATGGAAGAGCTTCCGAAGGATTGCAGCATGTATATTATTTGCCGTACGGGTAGAAGAAGTGACTTAGCTGCGCAGCTTCTTTCTAAAAATGGTTTTTCGGATGTTGTAAACGTCGTACCAGGGATGTCAATGTGGTCAGGTAAGCTGGAAAAAAGTACAGAAGAATAAAGGGAAGACTCCATCAGCTGTACAAAGCTGATGGGTATTTATACGAAAAATTATACCATAGGGGGTACTTGGTCAATGATAGAAGTAACTTCTGCTGAAATCGTGGAGAAGCTTTTAGAAAAAGAAGATCTTTTCATTTTAGATGTTCGGAATGAAAGTGATTATAACGATTGGAAAATAGAAGGCGAAAACGTAACTTCGATTAATGTGCCATATTTTGATTTACTTGACGGGGTAGAGCCTGTATTAGATAAATTGCCAAAGGACCGCGGTGTGCTAGTTGTTTGTGCAAAAGAAGGCTCATCGAAATTTGTTGCGGAGATGCTAGAGGAAGCAAATGTGCCGAATGTGTCGTACTTACAGGGCGGAATGAAGACTTGGAGTGAATATTTGTACCAAGCAAAGGTATATGAAGATGAAGCTGTGAAAGTATATCAATTTGTCCGGGTAGGAAAAGGCTGTCTTTCCTACATGATTTTATCAGGAAAAGAATCTTTGGTTGTTGATGCTTCTCGTTTTGTAGAGGCTTACGAACAGGTAGCGAAGCAAGAGGGTGTAGCGATTTCACACATCGTAGATTCGCATCTTCATGCTGATCATATCTCTGGTGGCTATACACTCGCGCAAAGTACTGGCGCATCCTACTATTTAATGAAGAGTGAAGGTGCGACGATTTCCTTCCTACCACTCGAGGATTATAGCAAGATTAACTTTGCAAATGTAAGTCTAGAAGTGTTAGCTGTGAAAACGCCTGGACATACCCCTGGTAGTGTATCATTCCTTATGAACGATAAGCTATTGTTCTCTGGAGATACGATTTTCGTCGGAGGATTAGGACGCCCAGACCTAGGTGGAAAGGTAGCTGAATGGGCTGCAGACTTATACGAGACTGTGTATGAGAAAGTAGCGGAAATTGCGGATGATGTTATCGTTCTTCCTAGTCACTATGCAAACCTAGATGATGAAATAAATGGTGCAGGCTACATCGGAGATACACTTGGAAACATTCGGAATCGTAATGAAATGATGCAAAATAAAGAGAAAGCAGATTTTATTGAGCAAGTGGTTCAAAATGCGAATACAGATACTCCTCCTAACTTCGAAGAAATTGTAGCCATTAATCGTGGGGAGCTTGCGGTATCTGTAGAAAAGCAACAAGAGCTAGAGATTGGACCAAATCGCTGTGCTCTTCACCACTCGTAAAGAATTGGAAATGAGGGATAATATATGAATTCGGATAAATTACTGGATGTAAAGGGCCTGTCTTGTCCCATGCCTATTGTGAAAACAAAAAAGACGATTGATGTAATGGAGGAAGGTCAAGTTCTTGAAGTTCATGCAACTGATAAAGGCGCTAAAAAGGACTTAGCAGCATGGGCAAAAGCAACAGGCCATGAACTGCTTCATCAAGAGGATGATGAAGAGGTATTAAAGTTTTGGATTCAAAAGGCGTAATTCGTTTATACATCGATTTACTAGCAGTGGTGTAAACAATCTCACTGCTAGTAATTTTTGAGGATCTATTTTCACATCACAGGGGGAAAGTAAATTGAGTATCGGTTTCGTACTCCTTATTTTTGTGCTTGGATTTGTCGGTTCCTTTTTGTCAGGGATGCTAGGAATTGGGGGCGCCATTATTAATTTCCCAATTTTATTATATGTTCCGGCACTGCTTGGCTTTTCATCCTTTTCTGCTCATGAAGTAGCAGGTATTGTAGCCGTTCAAGTATTCTTCTCCACGTTAAGTGGTGCATGGTACTATCGGAAAAGTGAATATGTAAATAAAGCTCTTGTCTTATCTATGGGAAGTAGTATTTTAATTGGAAGCTATATTGGAAGTTATGGTTCAAAACTGATTAGTGAAGCACAAATCAATATATTGTACGCTGTCTTAGCAACAATTGCTGCCATTATGATGTTTGTTCCAAGAAAAGGATTAGATGATGTGTCGCTTCAAAAAGTGACCTTTAATCGTTGGATTGCTGTGATTTCATCCTTTATTGTAGGAAGCGTTTCCGGGATTGTCGGTGCAGGCGGAGCCTTTATCCTTGTTCCCATTATGCTTGTTGTATTAAAGGTGCCGACACGGATGACGATTGCTTCTTCCCTTGTCATTACGTTCATATCGAGCATTGGGGCAACGACAGGTAAATTAATGACGGGTCAGATTGTATGGATTCCGGCTGCTATTATGGTAATCGCTAGTATACTAGCCTCTCCGCTTGGGGCAAAAATGAGCAAAAAAGTTTCGGCTAAAATGCTACAAGGTATTTTAGCAGCATTAATTTTGGCAACGTCCTTGAAGATTTGGATTGGTATGTTGTGATTTTGCAAGATTAGGATGGTCGTTGTAAAGACCTTTACGATACAAAAGGTATAATTTTCTCATGACTATTGAGGAAATTATACCTTTTTTTTAGAAGATTTTCGAATCGTATAGTTTTCAAGGCGGGAATCTAGCTTTACAATGTGAGCGAAGAATTGCTGAATCGGAACACTTAATAACTATTGGCAGATTCAAAATAAATTTACACGATTTGCAAAAGGATTATTGCTCATTCCATAGAACTACATACTACATATCAGAAAGGGGGAGAACGAGCTGCTCGCATCCTTATTAACGCATGCTACCTATCCAGTCGTCTTAACAGGTGCAGGTATGAGCACGGAATCAGGTCTTCCTGATTTTCGCTCGGGGCAAAATGCACTTTGGAAAAATCGAAATCCGTTAGAATTTGCATCTGTGCAGGCGATGCAAAACAATCGACCTGAGTTTATTGCTTTTTATCGTAGTCGTATCAAGGCGCTTCGTGAAGTTCGTCCTCATCAGGGATATGAGATTCTTGCAAACTGGATACATAGCGGACGTGTGAAAGCGATTATTACGCAAAATGTGGATGGTTTTCATTCTTTATCAGGTACCGAGCATGTTGCCGAGCTGCATGGTACACTTCGTACATGTCACTGTCACAGCTGCGGGAAAGTATATACGAGTAATCGGTTTACTGATTCAGAGGATTTGATTTGTGAATGCGGTGGCTTTGTTCGCCCTTCGGTTGTTTTATTTGGCGAGAATCTTCCTGAGGAGGCACTGTCCTTTGCAGAAGAGGAAAGCAGGAAAGCGGATTTGTTTCTTGTTTTTGGCACCTCTTTGGAGGTAAGTCCTGCCAATCTCTTTCCGCAAATTGCTAAGCGAAACGGGGCTTCGTTAGTCATTGTGAACCGTGAGCCTACACCACTCGATGCCATTGCCGATTTTGTCATTCAGGACCGGAATATCGGGGATGTTCTTCGCGAGGTAAAGCAGAATTTGTCTTTTTGAAAGAGGGGATCTTACTTTGTTCACCCTCTTTTTTTTGTGCCCTTTTTCCTTTCTACATAAACTGATAGAATAAAAGAAAAACCAAGATGGGATATTCAGGGGGAAAATAAATTGCAAAAGAGAAAGGCGTATTCGGCGTATCGTAAACTCGTGTTGACAGGAGGAGCCTTGCTGCTTATAGGGTTACCAGTTCAAGCAGCGGATAATCCTCCTATAACAAGTGTACAGGAAAACCAAATTGTTGCGTGGACGAGCGGGAATGGCATTTGGTCTCTGCCGTATGGATTATCAGGTGCTAGCTATGTTGGCCAGACGAATGATTATGCCGGACAAGAGGTCCAGCTTGTTCAGAAAATGACGGTGGGCACTGTGCTTTGGTCTCAGTTTAGTATAAATGGGAAGGTGGTCGGCTGGCTCGATAGCCGGGCACTTAGCCAAGTAACAAATTTTGAAACTATGAATCAGGCAGAGGTAATGGGGGCGACGAATGGAAATGGCATTTGGTCGGTTCCATATGGCGTGCCGGGTGCGAATTATGTAGGATTAACAGATTTGTATGCATACCGAGATATTCAAGTCATCGAAAGTGCGATG
>NZ_JBXKMX010000044.1:0-2199 GCF_056992975.1 Ectobacillus sp.
TCATCATGAAGCAATTGGTAGCCTTCTGCATAGGCATGTAGCAACAACGCATTATCATACAGCATTTTTTCAAAATGTGGTACAAGCCATTCTTGATCGGTAGAATAGCGTGCAAATCCACCGCCAATATGATCATAGATGCCCCCATTAGCCAAGCCATCTAATGTTTTCTTGGCAAAGTGCAATGCCTGCTCATTACCTGTAAGAAGATGATAGCGAAATAAAAATGTAAGCATATGTGGAATTGGAAACTTCGGGGCATTACCAAATCCACCGTATATACTGTCAAAACTAGCAGCTAGCTGCTCAAATGTTTTATGTAAAACGGAAATATCTAGTTGATTGGACGTCAAGGAGGCCTTTTGCTGCAAAGCTTCTGTAATTTGCTCAGTAATTCCAGTAATCCGGTTCGGCTCGTTCGTAAAGGCATCATACAATTGCACAACAACATCCTGTAAGCCTGGACGATTAAAACGACTCTCCTTCGGGAAATACGTTCCGGCATAAAACGGCTTTTGATCCGGTGTCAAAAACACATTTAGCGGCCAGCCTCCTTGACCAGTCATCATTTGACAAACACGCATATAAATAGAATCAATGTCGGGGCGCTCCTCACGATCAACCTTGATTGCTACGAAACGATCATTGATGAGCTTAGCAACTTCTTCATCCTCAAAGGACTCATGCTCCATGACGTGACACCAATGGCATGTGCTATAACCAATACTTACGAACAGAGGCTTATTCTCACGCTTTGCTTTTTCAAATGCTTCTTCTCCCCATGGATACCAGTTGACTGGGTTATAAGCATGTTGTAGTAAATATGGTGATTTTTCAGTGATTAATCGATTGGGTTTCTGATTTGTCGGCAATTAGGCCACCTTCTTTCGTTTTAAAATCTTCATTATAAATACACCATTCTAGTTTACCTTAATTTACCGTTGACATACAAAAATAGTCCTTGTGATTTTCACAAGAACTATACAAATTATATTTTTATTTTCACGTTCGTAGTCAAATCTGACAATAACAGTATTCTTCGTTCAAGCCGTATGCCTCGATAATTCCTTACGAATTTTCCTTGTATTTTTTCAAAAAAATAATTTAGATTACAGTACATGATTGGCAAAATTGGAATTAAACTATTAATGATTTCTCCTGCTGATCTATGATATATTACCTTTTGTCGCTTCTGAACGACTTAAAATTGACATGAAATGGTGAGTAGTCGCGGTTCCTTTATAGGAGCTGAGGAAAGTCCAGGCTCGCACAGTGCTGAGATGCCTGTAGTGTTCGTGCCATCCGCAAGGGTGGGCAGTTGATTTTATATCGACTGACGGCGGTGAAATCATGCTAAGTCCTTTAGGATAAGCTGAAAATAACCTGAAAAGTGCCACAGTGACGCAGCTTTTCTGGAAATGGAAAAGATGAAACGGGTAAACCCCACGAGCGAGCAACCCAAAATAGGTAGGGGCATCATCCTGCGGGAAATGAACCTAACGGATGAATCGGCCATCGGTCGATAGTCAAATGACTGCTGCTTCTTGTACAAGGCTTGCTGCCGATTGTAGTACGGAAGTACAAAACCTGGCTTACAGCCATTTCATGAGCTGATTTTAACGTTTAAAGGAGTAGGATGATTAAGTAAAGGATCGGATTATCTAAACTATATGGACTTTTTCAGTATCCCCTTTGAATTGGAGAGAGAATGTGAAATGTGAGTAAAAAGTAGTATAATTTACTACATTACATTAAAAAAGCAAGGGGTGCAGATGAATTGGAACCAAAATATTGCAAAGACAGTAAATCCATTAAAACAAGTCGTGTTTTTCCAAATGATACGAACAGTTATGAAACATTATTTGGAGGACGCTTAATGAGCTGGATAGATGATGTTGCTTCAATAGCAGCCTCCAGACATTCTAGAAGAGATACTGTTACAGCCTCAACAGACTCTGTTGACTTTTTAAACCCCATTACAAAAGCAGATGCTGTATGTTTAGAAGCATACGTAACATGGACAGGTAGAACTTCTATGGAAGTGTTCGTTAAAATAATAGCTGAAAATTTACTTACAGAGGAACGTAGAATTGCAGCAACGAGCTTCCTAACTTTCGTTGCTATTGGAACAGACGGAAAGCCAACAGAAGTTGCACAAGTCATTCCTGAAACAGAAGAAGAAAAATATTTACATACAAC
>NZ_JBXKMX010000045.1:0-3875 GCF_056992975.1 Ectobacillus sp.
TGTACTAAATGTAATAATTATCCAATTATGTATGATTTCCTGCATCTTATCATTCTTTTGTTGAAAATTTCAATCTAAAAGTAAGATTATCACATCCCTTAAACTAAATTTACGATTGTTAAGCGGAAATTTACTATTCTAACTATAAAATCTTTTTTTAATGTTCCTATAAGTAAAAATTCTACGTTCACGATATTGTGATACCTTCTATAAAGTAATCGCTACGTTCTCTCTTATACTAATAATGTTTATACTTCAAGGAATTGGGGAGATAAAATGCTAACGGAAACAAAGGAACGTTCAACTACGAAACATTCTTCATTGGATGTACATAAAGCACCTCGTCTGATTTTTTGGGAGCTTACGGAAGGTTGCAATTTAAAATGCGTTCATTGCCGAGCGACAGCTCAGCCGCAGCGGGCAGCGGATGAGCTAACTGACAAGCAGGCTTATGATGTAATTGATGACATTGCAAAATTTGATAAAAAGCCTATTTTAATTTTAACGGGTGGAGAACCTTTGTATCGTCCAGACTTTTTTGACATTGCAAGTTATGCTTCATCAAAGGGCATTCCAGTCGCAATGGCCTCTAACGGAACATTGATTACTGAAGAGATTGCAAGGAAAATTAAGGATGCTGGAATCAAGCGGGTTGCGATTAGTATGGACGGACCCACTGCTGAGATTCATGACAGCTTTCGTGGGTTGCCTGGAGCATTCGAGGCTGCGCTTCGCGGGGCAAGAAATGTGCAAGCAATGGGATTGGAATTACAATTTAATTCAACCATTACAACACATAATGTCGAAGATATAGAGAAGATGTTCCAGCTTGCCCAGCAGATGAATGTAAATGCACTTCATTTGTTTATGCTTGTTCCCGTTGGATGTGGATTGGAAATTGTAGAGAGCAATATGTTAAGTGCAGATAAGTATGAGGAAGTACTGCGTTGGTTTTACAACCGTTCACGGGATGCTTCCTTTGAGGTACGGGCTACATGTGCTCCGCATTACTACCGCATAATGCGACAAGAAGCAAGAAAAGCTGGGGAACGTATAACAATGCAAACACATGGTATGGCTGCCGTAACAAAGGGGTGTCTTGGCGGAACGGGTGTATGTTTCATTTCTCATAAGGGAAATGTGCAGCCGTGTGGATACCTTCCCGTCAAAGCAGGGAATGTGTTAGAACAATCGTTACAAACGATCTGGAATGAGTCTAGCGTATTCCAAAACCTACGTAATCCATCTTTATTGGAGGGAAAATGCGGAGTATGTGAATATACAAATGTTTGCTCAGGATGCCGGGCACGTGCCTACTATGCTGAAGAAAATTATCTTGCAGAAGAACCATATTGTAATCACAAGCCTAGGGAGCAATATTTCTAAAAGATATTCACAACATAAGAAAAAACGATAACTGGCTGTCAAATGACCACTGAAAAAATACTACCTTTCAGTGGTCTTATTTATGGGTAAAAGATGGAAAAATTCAGCTCCGATTGTTACCGCTCGCAGAAAAAGCACCTATTTTTCGAAATCCATATTTTTTCAGTCTCCCTCGGCCGTCAACTATCGTTTTTTATTACATACATCTTAAAATTACTATCATTAGGTAGTTGACTCTCACTGTTATTTTCATTACCATACCAAAGTAGGTATGGTATGCCATATAAAAATTTTATTACCTGGCATCTTTGCAGAACTAACATAGGAAAAGGGAGTGCTACTTGTGTCAAAAGGAACGAAAATAGTCATAGTTGGCGGAGTTGCTGGCGGTGCAACAGCTGCAGCTCGCTTACGTCGTTTAGATGAAAATTTTGAAATCGTATTATTGGAACGGGGAGAGTATATTTCCTTCGCAAACTGTGGGTTACCCTATTATATTGGTGGCAGCATAAATTCTCGTGATAAATTACTGCTGCAAACTGTAGAAAGCATGTCTTTACGTTTTAATATGGACATTCGTAACTATAGTGAAGTAACAAAAATAAATCGTGGTGAAAAGACCGTTACAGTAAAACATGTACAAACAGGAAAGATATACGAAGAATCCTATGATGTATTAATTTTATCTCCTGGAGCACATCCTGTAAAACCTATGATTCCTGGTATTCAAGACGCCAATAATTTATTTACATTACGGAATATTCCCGATACAGATAAAATCAAACAGTATGTTGATACCCATCACATTCAAAGAGCTGTAGTAATTGGTGGAGGATTCATCGGTATTGAGATGATGGAAAACTTATGTAGTCTTGGCATCCATGTATCGCTCGTACAAAAGGGAAATCAAGTGATGACCCCTGTAGATTATGAAATGGCAGCTCTACTTCATGAGCATATTCTACAAAATGGAGTCGAGCTGATTTTAGAAGATGAAGTCAAAGCATTTGAAGATAACGGAAAGAAAGTCATCTTAACTAGCGGTACTTCATTAGATGCAGATATGATTATATTATCAATTGGTGTTGCACCAGAACATACATTAGCGAAAGAAGCGGGGTTACCTCTCGGAGTAAAAAACGCAATCAAAGTTGGTCCGACTCTTCAAACTGAAGACCCCTCTATTTATGCTATTGGAGATGCTATTGAAGTTAGTGATTATATCAATGGTACGAAAGCGATGATTCCTCTCGCTTGGCCGGCAAACCGACAAGGCCGTTTAGTTGCAGATCATATTGCTGGTAAAGATGTTACTTATAGTGGAACGATGGGCACATCTATTGCAAAGGTATTTGAATTAACAGTAGCTTCGACTGGTAATAATGAAAAGACATTAAAAGAATTAGGATTACCATATCAAGCCATCCATATTCACCCAAATTCTCATGCAGGGTATTATCCAGGTTCAACTACTATAGCGCTTAAATTATTATTCCATCCAACAGAAGGAACCATTTACGGCGCACAAGCGATTGGAACGGATGGTGTAGATAAACGAATTGATGTCATTGCAACAGCAATGAAAGGGAATTTAACTGTTCGTGATTTACCAGATTTAGAGCTTTCCTATGCTCCTCCTTATTCATCCGCTAAAGATCCAGTAAATATGGCTGGATATGTAGCATCAAATATTATCGAAGGTATGGTAGAAACTGTACAGTGGCATGAAATTAACGAAATCGTCCAAAACGGTGGACTTCTAATCGACGTTCGTGATCCATTTGAACTAGAAATGGGTTCTATACCAGGTTCCGTAAATATCCCTCTTGACGCAATTCGCGAACGTATACATGAATTACCAACAGATCAAACCATATATGTTTCTTGTCAATTCGGACTTCGTGGTTACCTAGCAGCTCGTATACTACAGCAACATGGCTTTAAGGTAAAAAACCTGGACGGAGGCTATAAAACATATAAAGCAGCATACGGAGACAATGAGAACGACCTAATAGAACCAGTAGAACAAATTGAAGCTATAAAAGAGGTGGCAGCTAGCGTGGAAACAGCAAACACGATAACCATTGATGCTTGTGGTCTACAATGTCCAGGTCCCATATTACAAGTGAAAAAACAAATGGATGCACTCTCACAAGGAGATATTGTAGAAGTTTCTGCTTCTGATCCCGGCTTTGCAAGTGATATAGGTGCATGGTGCAAACGGACAGGGAATACACTTCTTTCATCTTCATTCGAAAACAAAATCGTAAAAGCTATTATTCAAAAGGGAACAGGCAACTCAAATGCTCGCCAAACAGTTTCAGAGACAAAAAATGGAACGACTATGGTAGTATTCAGCGGGGATTATGATAAAGCAATGGCTTCCTTTATTATTGCAAATGGTGCAGCTGCAATGGGTAAGAATGTAACGATGTTCTTCACATTCTGGGGCTTAAATATTTTGAGAAAAGAAAACTCTCCGAAGGTAG
>NZ_JBXKMX010000046.1:0-2387 GCF_056992975.1 Ectobacillus sp.
AATGTTTGATGTTCTTTTGGTACATCCGTTAAAATAGATTCAATATCTTCAATGAATCCCATGTTTAACATTTCATCCGCTTCATCAAGCACTACTGTTTCAACGCTTTGCAAACGAATTGTTTTACGATTAATATGGTCAAGAATACGTCCAGGTGTTCCGACAATTAAATGCGGATGCTTTTTCAAAGAACGAATTTGACGATTAATGTCTTGACCGCCGTATATAGGAAGGATACGAACGCGTTTGCTAGTACCAATCTTATATAACTCTTCTGAAACTTGGATAGCAAGTTCACGAGTCGGTGCAATAACAATCCCTTGTATCCAATCATGGTTCGTATCTATTTTTTCCAATAACGGTAAGCCAAATGCAGCTGTTTTCCCAGTACCTGTTTGTGCTTGACCGATAATATCTAATCCTTGTAAGGCAACCGGGATGGTTTCTGCCTGAATGGGTGTTGCTTCTTCAAATCCCATTTGCTCTACTGATGCGAGCAATTGTTCACTTAATCCTAATTCACGAAATGTTGTCAATTTTACGTGCTCCTTTTCTATTTCATATAACTATTCACTTAAAAAGGCATCCTCCTCATTTTAGGAAAATGCCCTTGCTATCGAAAAGTAATCTCTTCCGCTTTTCTAATGGGCTCATCTTCGAAAGAGAAATAATGGAAATGCTTTTTTGTGCTCTACCTATTATAAGTTTTGTATGTAAAAAAAGCAAACTCACTCTTTCCCTATTTTTCAAAATAAAGCCCTTTATTTCTAGGTTTTACAACGAATTCAGGGCTAACAAATTTATTTCATTTTTCCTATTCTACCACTTTTCGTAAAGAACTACTCAATCAAAAATTCCCATTTTACTTACATTTATCAAAAGAAAAACGATAGGATACTTTGCTCCTATCGTTACTTTCCATCTTAACCAAGCAGAGGAATCAGTTCTTCAAGCTTCATTCCCCGAGATGCCTTTAGTAAAATAACATCATGCGAACATGCTATCTTCCGCAATTCACTTGCTAATTCTTCTTTATCCGTAAAACTCATCACGCGACTTGAATCAAAATTTTCATGGGCACCTTTTGCAATCTGCTTACCAAGTTCCCCATATGTGAACACATAATCGACAAACTGCGGATCAATACACGTTCCCACTTCATAGTGGAACTGCTCTTCTTGATCACCGAGTTCTAACATTGTGCCTAGCACAACGATTTTCTTCTCATATCCGTGCATATCTTTCATAATGGTAAGAGCTGCCTTCATGGAAGTTGGACTAGCATTATACGCATCATTTATAATTGTTAATCCATCTGCTGCGTGCACCATTTCCATACGCATACGCGTCATTTGTAGATGTGCAAGACCTTCCTTTACATGTTCCCATGTCACACCGAAGAATGAGGCGACTGCCATACAGGCTAATGTATTGTAGACATTATACTTACCAAGTACAGGAATAAAAAACGAGGTTTCCGGCGCTTGGTTCATAGAAAACTCTGTACCATTTTCCTTCGTTGTAATACGAGTAGGAAAATAATCATTTGTTCCCTTATCTCCAAATGTAGCAATCGTAGCGGTAAGTTCTAATTGCGGTACTCTGTTTGCTAATAACGGTTCATCTCCGTTATAAACAAACAAGCCATTTTGCTGCAGACCGATGACAATCTCGGTTTTTGCCTTCGCAATTCCTTCCCGTGAACCAAGATCCATTAAATGAGACTCACCAATGTTCGTAATAATTGCTGCATTCGGCCGGGCAAGCTTGGATAGAAATTCAATTTCTCCAAAGCTTGACATTCCCATCTCGATAACTGCCATTTCCGTATCCTCTTCTAGACGAAGAATGGTAAGTGGCAATCCAATATGATTATTCAAATTACCTTCCGTTTTTTGCACCTTATATGTGGTAGCAAGGATACCTGTGAGAATGTCTTTCGTTGATGTTTTTCCGTTACTTCCGGTAATACCGATTACGCGAATAGACAGCTGACTACGATATTCATAAGCCAAGGATTGTAAGGCGTGTAGCGTATCTTCTACAAAAATGACAGGAATTCCAGTTGGAGGATTCGGTACATCTTTCTTCCAGAAGATCGCAGCAGCACCGTTATCCACAGCGTTTGCTACAAAGGAATGTCCGTCAAAACGCTCCCCTTGAATCGGAATGTATAGATTGCCTGGTTGAATCGAACGGGAATCTATCGATACGCCCTTTATCTGCAGGCTCTCCCATTTTTCGTCCAAGCCATTTCCGTCAACCATTTCTTGAACTTGTAATAATGTTCGTTCTATCATACGAGTTCCCCTTTACAAGGAAGAAACACTATTCCCGTTGAATAGTGCTTCGTTTCCCTCTTAAATTGTATATTTGATTTGTTGCTT
>NZ_JBXKMX010000047.1:0-2275 GCF_056992975.1 Ectobacillus sp.
ACAAAGGTTTCGGTTTTATCGAACGTGAAGGCGGAGAAGACGTATTCGTACATTTCTCAGCTATCCAAAGTGAAGGTTTCAAATCTTTAGACGAAGGTCAAGCTGTTACTTTTGACGTAGAACAAGGTCAACGCGGACCTCAAGCTGCTAACGTACGTAAAGCTTAATTAAAACGATCCCTACACAGACTCTTTATAGAGTCTGTTTTTTTGTTTTAAAATAAACAGCCCCTCCATTTTAGTGCCGTAAAACATAAACATCTAAAATCAACGTCACCCGACCATCATTAATTGACAGATCTACCATTCCTATTTATTGTTAATAGAAAAGGTGGATGAAGAGCTATGACCCGAAAAATAGGATGCTTACACGCTCATTATTCTAATATCACTTATCTTGAACAATCCCTTTCTTTATATGAGCTAGAGTGTATCCACTTTGTAGATCCTGGGCTTATGTATCATCGGTCTTTCGATGAAACCATTTTGCAAAACAAGGTCAAAAAACAGCTCGAATGGATAGCAAGTTGTAATGTAGACGCCATCATCATTACATGTACAGATTATATTGCTATTTTAGGAAAATCGGATTTCCTACCTATACCCATTATTAAGATTGACGAACCATTTTTTGCAGAAATCTGCGCCGCTACGCAGCCTCAGACTATGTTTTTTACAAATCCAGCAACGGTTTCTGGCACCGTAGAGCGTCTGCATCTATACGCCAAGCAGGTGAGAGCATCAATAGATGTAGAAATAATTCTCATAGACCATGCGTTTGATTTGCTAATGCAAGGTCAAATTGAGGCGTATAAAAGTAAGGTAATGAAGTCTCTAAAACAAGCCAGTACTAGCAAAATCGTATCGGTTGCTCAGCTTTCGATGGTATACGCAGCCAGGGAAATGAAAAAAAATAACGTAACCACCATTATAAATCCATTGGATTCGTTGGCTTCCTACATAAACAAGACTCTTTCCTAATACCAAATATCTTTTCAAAAAGGTGGGATAGTATGAAAAAATGGGTATCCGTAAGTGAAAAACGCAATTTTTTGAAGTGGTTTTTAGACTCGCATCGATTAAAGCGAACAGATGCACGCAAGGTGCTAGAATACATACTGAATAAGCCTCCCATTCTTGAATGTATTTCCTTTACCGAGCAAATTCAATTAAACCGGAAAACCATTGTGATTTCCAGTGTACAATCCGATGAGCCTGGATTTGAATTTTACTATAATAAGCGAAAAACAGAGGATGTCGCTACTGCTTTAGGCGAACTCATGGCAAATCCATCAGACCGAGTGAATATAATGATTCATTTCTATGGAAAAATGTCCAATCATAGTTATTTGCAACTAATCGAATCCCCTGCCATCGATAATTTACGAAAGTATACGCAATACGAGAAGGATGCCAAGGAAGTCGATGTGATGATTAAAAAACTCGTGCTCGAACAAAAAAGGCAGCTCCTTAAGCAACAAATTGACGAAGCACTAGATGCTAACAATGAAGCCTTATTTTCATCTCTCGTTAATCAATTAAACCAGCTACCAAAAATATAACTCATATTCATACTCTCTCCCCTCTTTTTTGCTATAATATATAAATAATCAGAAATTTCAGGAGATGGTGGATATGAGTATACATACTGTAGAAGAAGGGTATTACGGAGAATTTGGTGGAAGTTTTGTCAATGATGATTTAAAACATGTACTTTCCCTATTAGAAGAGCAGTTTAATCTTTACAAAAATGATCCCACATTCGAAGAAGAGTTTAAATATTATTTAAAAGAATACGTAGGTCGTGAAAATCCCCTCACCTATGCAAAGAACTTGAGCGAAAAAATAGGCGGGGCAAAAATTTATTTAAAACGTGAAGATTTAAATCATACGGGTGCTCACAAAATTAACAATGCTATTGGGCAAATTTTGCTTGCGAAACGGATGGGTGTAAAGCGCATCATTGCAGAAACAGGCGCTGGTCAGCACGGAGTTGCAACTGCAACTGCCTGTGCATTGTTTGGTATAGATTGCACCATTTACATGGGAAAAGTAGATACAGAACGCCAAGCGTTAAATGTATTTCGTATGGAATTGCTTGGTGCCAAGGTTGTACCGGTTGAAAAAGGACAAGGACGCCTGAAGGATGCAGTAGATGTAGCCTTGCAAGACTTAGTTGAAAATTATGAAAACACATACTATTTATTAGGATCGGCAGTTGGTCCGCATCCATTTCCAACTATCGTTAAACATTTTCAATCCGTAATCAGCGAAGA
>NZ_JBXKMX010000048.1:0-3165 GCF_056992975.1 Ectobacillus sp.
CTCGACGAGAAGTTTACCGTATCTTATATGAAGCCAAAGGTGGAGGAAATGCATGCTTTGTTACGTCCTTATGTAGAAAAGGATCCGTATGTAAAGGACAAATGTCATATGTTTGACAAGGAACCGAATGTCATATACGCATATATCGAAAAACGTAACACATTTTTACGCGAGCATTTAAATATGCTATAGAACGATATAATAGCATACACGTAAAATGGATCACCATGGCTACTGATAGTTCGGGTGATCTATTTTATATGTTGGAAATTCCTATAAGCAGCACTTGGCAAGAACTATATTTCATGGAATAATGGTATATGTGAAAAGAATGAGAGAATGAGGGGAATTAGATGCTTTCAAGCGTAGTTAATCAGTTGTTGGACTTTTTTATTAGTATGGGCTATTTTGGAATCGCACTTGCGTTGATGATTGAAATTATTCCGAGTGAAATTGTTCTTGCTTATGCAGGCTATTTAGTTGCTAACGGACAAGTTAATTTTGTTGAAGCTGTTATTGCCGGAGTAATTGGGGGAACCATTGCACAAGTTTTCTTGTATTGGATCGGTTCCTATGGTGGTCGTCCTTTTGTTGAAAAATATGGGAAATACATTTTTGTAAATAAGCATCATTTAGAAGTAGCTGAAAACTGGTTTAATAAGTATGGTGTTGGGGTTATTTTCTCAGCCCGTTTTATTCCCGTTGTTCGTCATGCCATTTCTATTCCTGCCGGTTTAGCGAAAATGCCACTTTGGAAATTTATTACATATACCATTTTAGCAATTATTCCATGGTCCATTTTCTTCATATATTTAGGAGAAAAACTTGGAACGAATTGGCGCAATATTAAAGAATATGCAGCACCATATACTCCGTATTTCATTATCGGTGCTATTATTTTTGTTCTACTTTATATAGGACTTAAGATGCTAAAGAAGAAAAAGAATGCATAAGTAAAAGGCAACCTTACATAGGCCGGGATTAATCTGTATAGTGGATTTTATCTTGGTCTATTTATTATGAACATATTACTGAGGTACAAGAAGTAATCAACATAGATGTGCAAAATACGTAGTATCAAGTATGTGTGAGAAAGGTATTTGGGGGGATTGGATTGATCATACATAAGCAAGTAGGAGAATGCAGTATTCCTTCCAATAATAAAGAAGAATTTCTAAGGGGAGTAAAAGATTGCTTGCCTACAGTTCTCGGGTATGTAAGTATTGGGTTTGCAGCAGGGGTGATTGAAAAGGCATCTGGCTTTACTATGTGGGAGGTTGCTCTTTTATCTGCTGCCCTTTATGCAGGTTCTGCACAATTTATAATTGCTGGAATGTTTGTGGCAGGGGCACCAGCTTTAGCCATTGTCATTACGGTTTTTTTTGTAAATGTTCGCCATCTTGTAATGAGTGCTGCATTATCTCCGTATTTTAAACGATTTTCATTTTGGAAAAACGTAACTTCAGGTATTCTTCTTACCGATGAGACATTTAGTGTGGCGGCTAATGAGATGAGCAAGAAAAAAGAAGGCAGCTATTATTGGATGCTTGGTTTAAATATGACAGCTTATCTATATTGGATTGCTGCAAATATGATCGGTGCTTTGTTAGGAGAGTATGTTTCGAATCCAAAAGCCTTGGGACTTGATTTTGCGTTAGTTGCGATGTTTATTGGGCTGTATGTTATGCAATTTGTCGCAAGAAGAAATGTACGAAAAGATGTCATTGTTACGGTAGCAGCCATTCTATTTGTTGTAGTGGCCGGAAGATGGATATCTGGAAATATGGCAGTGCTAGTTGGGATTGTAGGAGCTGCACTCGTGGGGGTGTTTATTGAAAAATGGAAATAAGATGGGGTGTATTTCTCATTATACTAGGTTCCGCAATTGTTACCATCATTCCTCGGGTATTGCCCCTTGTTTTTTTAAGTAAGATAACGTTGCCAAAACGAGTTGAAATTTGGCTCCATTATATTCCAATCGCCGTTCTAGCGTCCTTACTTGCGCAGCAGTTATTTCTTCAACCAAAAATCAATTATAGCGATTGGATTGCGGCATCTATTGCCTTTGGGGCTGCAATACTTACGCGAAGCTTATTAATTACCGTTATAGTAGGAATGCTAGCTGTTATGATGATGCGCACATTTTTCTAATGTTTAAACGAAGAAGGCATCTGCATAGCAGTGCCTTCTTCGCATAGTGTTTAGTTCTTCGCATTAATAAAAGCAAGCTGCCCCAACAATAATTAAGAGGATAAAGAGAACAACAAGTAATGCAAATCCACTGTGAAATCCATAGCTCATGGTAGTTCCTCCTTTAAATCATTTACACTTTACAATATGTTGTAAGTGTTCATTTTGACAGTAAAGTAGGTTGGATATTTGCAAATTATTTATTCCTCCATACCATATCGTTGGAAGCTTACCTTATAATCCCTTTACTGCACCGCCGTCAACTAAGAATGAGTTACCAGTCATGTAAGTATTTGCAGCTGAAGCTAGGAAGGTTACGACATTAGCAAATTCACTTGGTTTGCCATACCGTCCAAGTGGAATACTTTCTTCATATCTTTTCTTTGTCTCGTCTACTGATATACCAAACTGTTCGCTTCTCATTTGATCTAGTGATGCAACGCGGTCAGTAGCAATGCGGCCAGGTGCAACGGTATTAATTAAAATTCCGTACGGGGCAAACTCTGTAGCTAATGTTTTCGTTAGACCTGTAATTCCGACCCGGAATGTGTTAGAAAGCAGTAGTCCCGAAATTGGCTCTTTAACAGACGAAGAAGCAATGTTGATAATTTTCCCACCATTTTTCTTTAAATAAGGAAGTACCTCGCGAATTGTGCGGATGTAGCTAAGTAAATTTAATTCAAATGAACCGTACCAATCTTCGTCTGTTAATTGTTCAAATGTACCTGGCTTTGGTCCACCCGCATTATTGACTAAAATATCGATTCCGCCAAAGTGTTCTGCTGTTGCTTTTACAACCCCTTGGATTTGTTCCAGGTTTGTCACGTCACAAACTGTATATTGTACATCTCCGCTTCCAATTTGACGTAATTCTTTTTGTACCTCTATTAATTTTTGTTCATTCCGGCTTGTAATCATGACGTTAACGCCTTCGCGAACGAATTGCTCAGCAATTGCCTTTCCTAATCCTTGGCT
>NZ_JBXKMX010000049.1:0-1611 GCF_056992975.1 Ectobacillus sp.
CGTGATGTGAAAACTCTATCAGGTGGAGAAAAATTTAATGCTTCTCTATGTCTAGCACTTGGAATGGCGGATGTTATTCAGTCTTATGAGGGTGGTATTAGTATTGAAACAATGTTTATCGATGAAGGGTTTGGTTCACTTGATGAAGAGTCGCTCATGAAAGCAATAGATACGTTAATAGATTTGCAGAAATCAGGGCGGATTATTGGGGTCATTTCACATGTACAGGAACTAAAGCAAGCGCTCCCAGCCTCATTAGAAGTGACAAAGAGTAAGGATGGATTTAGTCAAACGAAATTTGTTATAAAGTAATGTTATAAACTAGGGAATAGAAATAGTAATATGTTCGTAAAGAATACTATAAAAAGGGGAAATGATAGGCATACTATACATCATGTAAGGAGGGTATGCCTATGACTGTTTTGAAATTTTTTCAGTATGTATGTAGCTTGCTTGCCATCGCTTGCCTAGTTTTTACATACTATCAAATGATGAAAAGTAAGAATCATGATCGTGAATAACAAAAAAAGCTAAGCCTGGAATGGCTTAGCTTTTTTTGTTAATTCGATAATTCGTATAACATACGAGTTTCCGTTTTCATTTTTGATTTACATAAAGGGCAGGTAGGTACTTCGCTTAGAGAAAATTCTTTACGCATCCATCCCTTACAATCTTCTGCCTCGCAAGCCCAAACTTCAACTTCTTCTAATTTGCGTTCTTGCTGCATAATGTCTTTTTTCTTATTCCAATTCATGAAATCACTCCTTCTTAAATTAAGAATAAGGCTGAAATAAATAAAGACTGCTAACGAATCTGTTAACAGCCTGTATCCTCTTGTAAGGAAAGAAAAATGACTTTATCCCTAAAGGGATTACGGTGGCCTCGTTCAATTTTTAAATAATTTAGAACCTGTTTCATATAACTTGGAACGAATACAAAGGCTCCTTATTCGTTGAAACAAGTTACCATGCATGACATATTTATTTATAAAAAAATGATTCACACATTGGCAAGCTTCGTAGACAAAATAGCACTGCTTGACAAAATGTGAATTATAAATAAGATGCATTCATATAAATTCATTGTATCACAATTTCAAAATTATAGCAATGTCAATACGATAGTAACTTTTTTATGTCAATACTTTTTTTATACAAAAACGGGATCCGTATGTTGAGCACACAGAATATCAAATATTAATGTGTGCTCATGAAAGAACACTTGGTGTATTCATTGGCAAAATGAGAAGAAATAACAGATATGACTTGTACAAAAGCCGTATTGTGAGTTATAATAAAGCCCTCATCAATAGTATAAATAGAGGTGGCAAACATGAATAAAACAGAATTAGTTAAAAAAGTAGCAGAAGCAACAGAATTATCACAAAAAGATGCAACAACAGCAGTCAATGCAGTTTTCGAAACTGTAACAAAAGCTTTAGCATCTGGTGAAAAAGTACAATTGATTGGTTTCGGAACATTTGAAGTTCGCGAACGCGCAGAACGTACAGGCCGTAACCCACAAACAGGTGCTGAAATTACAATTGCTGCAACAAAAGCACCAGCATTCAAAGCAGGAAAAGAACTAAAAGCAGCTGTAAAATAATACATA
>NZ_JBXKMX010000050.1:0-6018 GCF_056992975.1 Ectobacillus sp.
CTAGATCCCCAAACGAGCGCAACAAGAAGTAACACAACGTCACCCGTCCATGCATAGGAGGCGACTCTAGACATTGAATTTGTTTTAATAGTCGGCATAGGTTCTCCTTACATAATAGAAAATTTGATTAATTATACCATTTATCTATAAGAAAAATATAACAACTCTTGCAAACTTACTTTTTTAAAAGAGCGAATCCTAATCGAATGAATCCAGCACCTGTAACGATTGCTCCAATTACGATAAAGATATCCTGTGAACTTCCTGCAAAACTTGCGGTTGCAAAAATAACAGTTCCTGCTATAAACAAATAGCCACCATCTTGAGGAAGAGTTTTTCCACGGGCAACAGAAATTCCTAAGAGAATCATACCTACTACAAATAGCAATGGACCAAATGAATGAATCGTGTTTGGAACATTTGAAGTCCAAATGGAGTCTACAGCAGTACCTGAGGCCCCTGCTAATTCGACTAAAACAATGGCAGTAACGAGAATAGTACCGATAATTCCTGATAGCATACCAAGCAATCCAAGAATGTCATTTTTTTCACTTTGCGCTTCATATAGCGCGAAAAAAGCAAATACCATAAGCAAATGGGCTGTTAAAATTAGCGTTTCTCCTAACACCGTACCTTGCGCACTTCCAAGGTTTAGAATGTGAGCTAGAATTAAGATAGCGCCAGAAAGGATAGAAATATACCCACCAACATACTTGAATTTAAATATCATGATTTCACTCCTCCTTTATATAGTTATTTATTTTGAAAATCAATAGCAATGAACCTCTTTCCGTCGCTCACATTTTCATTGCTTCCATATATACATAAGTAATCGGTTTAAAAGGATAAGTACTGTAAATGTCACGGCTGAGGATAGACCCCGTACTGCAAACAGTGCTGCAACTCCTGATCCAAAGACAACGAGCTCTAATAGAAGATGAAAGGGTTCAGGTAGCAGTACGGAAGCGCTAGGTGCACCGAATGTACTCCAAATCATTGCAACCAGTAGTGGAATTCCGATACCAATAACTAATTTCATAACGAAACCTCTTTGGATTGTGAAACCCCAATACCCTAATGTAGCTAGAACACCAAGCTCTAAGAAAAATCTCACTGCAAGATTTACGGCTTTTTTAGCGATTATCCGAATAATCACCTCTTTTTTTAATTACTAATATTAGTAATAATTTAACTAATATAATTAGTTTTGTCAATGGAATTTTTATTCATATATGTACAATTGCAATATGTCTCTATTCTTAAGGAAAAGTTAAGGTTGCTTCGATACCGTTATGCTAAATAGTGGAGCCTCTCGCGCACTTACGGGCAGTATGCTCTACATACTTGCGCAAAAACATCTATGCAGGAGGTGGTGCAAAGGAAAATACGATAGACGCGGATTCGTGTATGGTACTTTCCAATTCGGCGTGAGAAATTGCAGGGCTATGTGTGTTATTTCTTTTCTTCAAAAAGTACGAACGTAACTACATTGTAGGAAAAAAGGAGGTCTTTTTGTGTCTGAATTGGCTTTAGAAAATGAAATACCGTTTAAGCAAAAAAAAGGGAAAAAGGTTCTCATCATTAGTATTATAGCTGTTCTCATTCTTGGAATTATTGCTTATTTTGTTTATACAAAAACAAGTGCACAAAGTAACACGGCAGCACAGGTTCAATATGTTACCGTTAAAAAGGGTGATGTAGTAGAAACAGTTTCGGCTTCCGGTACGGTTGCAGCTGCACAGCAATTATCATTAAACGGGGACTCTACTAGTAAAGTGACTGCTATTAATGTAAAAGTAGGAGATCAAGTGAAGGCAGGGCAAGTACTTGCTACATTGGATGATACCGATGCAAAGAGTAAGCTTTCAAGTGCACAAGCAAACCTTACAGTTGCACAAGCGAAATTAAGTCAAGTGCAACAAGGAACAGCTACCAGTGCTGATATCGCTGCACAGCAAGTAAGTATTGATAAAGCACAAATTGCAGTGGATGGTGCACAACAGAAATACAACGACGCACAAGCACAGTTTGATGCAAAGAAGATTACGCAAAGTGATCTGAACCAAGCGCTAAATGCACTGAAGTCAGCACAAGCAGACTATAATTTGGCTCAAGTAAAAATGACCCAACTAAAGGCACCACCAAAGGATTCCGATGTACAAACTGCGAAAGCTGCAGTTGACCAAGCTTCATCAGCTTTACAGCAACAGCAAGTGGCATTGGATAAATTAAGCGTTAAGGCTCCAATTGATGGAACAATTGTACAAGTAAACGGCGCTATTGGTGATACTTCCACGAATGGCAAGGCATTAATAGTGATGGACAACGCGGATATGAGTCAGCTTAAAATTACCGCACAAGTAAGTCAAAGTGATATTAGTAAGGTACAAAACGATATGAAGGCAACCATTACTACTAGCGCAGTTGATAACAAAACATTTAACGGTAAAGTTACTTCCGTAGCTCCAGAGGCTACTACAACATCAGGTGTAACAACCTATGATGTTACACTTTCTGTAGACAATACAGATAATTTACTGAAACCAGGGATGACTACAAATGTAACAGTAGAAGTTGGTAACCATCAAGGTGTTCTATACGTTCCGTCTATGGCTTTGAAAAATAGAGGTGGCAAAGATGGGGTATATGTACAAAATACAAACGGTTCTTCATCTTCTGATACTTCTCAAACTGGTACGGGACAAAACAGTAAACGCGGACAAAATGCAGGCATTCCGTCCAATTTAAAATTCCAAGCTGTAACAGTTGGATATTATGCTACGGATAAGGTAGAAATTACATCTGGGCTAAAAGAAGGAGATAGTGTTGCAATCATCTTAAGCGTTCCAAGCACGAATTCCACTAGAACAACCAACGGAACAAGCGCATTCTCTGGACTTAGCGGTGGCGGCAATAGCTTTGGCGGAGGCGGAAGCGGCAACAGAAGCAGCGGCGGAAGCGGAACTAGTGGCGGAGGCGGAACTTCTAGTAGTAGCCGAGGAGGTAACTAATATGAAAACCGTCATTGAACTGAAAAACATTCAAAAAACGTACCAGCTAGGTGGACAAACAATTCATGCCCTGCAAAATGTAAATTTATCTGTGCAGGAGGGAGAATTTGTTGCCATAATGGGACCTTCCGGTTCAGGAAAATCGACGATGATGAATATGATTGGCTGCTTAGATCAACCAACATCAGGCGAATATTTGATCCAAGGGTTTCCCGTTTCAGATGTAGATGACGACGCCCTAGCATTCATCCGTAATCAAAAAATCGGTTTTGTCTTTCAAAACTTTAATTTAATACCAAGACAAAGTGCTTTGCAAAATGTGGAGTTACCGATGATTTATTCTTCGGTAGCTGCTTCGGATCGTAAGGAGCGAGCAGCAAAGGCGCTCACTAGTGTAGGACTTGGTAACCGATTGTTAAATAAACCGAATGAATTATCTGGTGGGCAGCAACAACGGGTTTCCATCGCACGCTCGTTAATTAATGACCCAGTTATTCTACTCGCAGATGAACCAACCGGGGCACTCGATACGAAAACGAGCATTGAAATTATGAGCATATTTCAAGAGCTAAATGATGCAGGTAAAACAGTTATCATGGTTACTCATGAACGAGAAGTAGCAGAATATGCAAAGCGAATTATATTCTTCCGCGATGGAAAAGTTGAAAGTGACGAGCCGGTAACAATGCGGCGTATAGGTAAGCGTGAAGCGGAGGTTTTACAATGAAATTTTTAGAAAGTGTAAAAATCTCCTTCTACAGTTTGCGTACCAATGTACTCCGCTCCATTTTAACGATGCTAGGGATCATTATTGGGGTATCCGCAGTAATTTCCATGGTTGCAATTGGAGAAGGAGCTTCTTCGAGTGTTGCTTCCCAAGTAAATAGTTTAGGAAGTAATTTGTTAATCGTTACATCGGGGCAAGCACAGCAAGGGAATGTCCGTTTAGGGGCAGGATCTTTGCAAAACTTGACTTTAGACGATGCAAAGGCATTAGAAAATCAAAATGCTATAAGCGGTGTATCTGCATTTTCGAGTAAGCAAGGTCAAGTGGTCTATAAAAGTCAAAGTTATACGACAACGATTGAAGCCGGATCAGAGTCGTATGCAGATATTCGAAACTTAACTCTTCGTTCTGGACGCTTCTTTTCTCATTATGAAGTACTAGGGCAAGCAAACGTAGCGGTACTCGGTCCGCAAGTCGTGGCAAATCTATTTGGTAATCAGAACGCCAACCCGGTTGGGCAAACGATTCAGGTTAATAATTTGCCTGTTACCGTAATTGGTGTGTTGGCTAGTCAGGGAAGCCAAGGCTCAACAAACAATGATGATCGCATTATTGTTCCTATTACAACAGGGATGAACCGTTTGTTTGAGCAAACGAAAGTCCGTTCCATTTATGTTTCGGCAGTTACCGCTGACAAAATGGACACTGCACAGTTTCAAATTGAGCAAACTTTGCGAGCACAACATCATTTAACGCCAAAAAGTGACGATGATTTCCAAATTAGCTCTCAAACGCAAATTTTAAGCACCGCGCAAGGAGTCTCATCTATTATGACTACTCTGTTATCTGGTATCGCAGCAATCTCCCTTGTTGTTGGCGGAATCGGGGTCATGAACATCATGCTCGTTTCAGTAACGGAACGTACGCGAGAAATCGGTATTCGAAAAGCAGTTGGGGCAACAGGATCCGCTATCCTGCAGCAGTTTCTTATCGAAGCCGTAACACTTAGCGTGTTAGGGGGAATGATAGGAATCGGGCTTGGAGTTGGCGTAGCTGCGTTATTAACGAAGGTAGCAAACATTGCAACTACTATTACACTTGCTCCAATCCTATACTCGTTTGGAACGTCTATTCTCGTCGGAATTGTATTTGGAGTATACCCTGCGAGAAAGGCTTCTAAATTAAATCCGATTGATGCACTTCGGTATGAGTAAAGAGATAATAAGGTAATAGAATAAAAGAAAGAGAGATGCCCCGGCATCTCTCTTTCTTTTTTTAGTATAAATTACCAATATATGCTTTTTCAAGCAGGATGTTCGATATATATAAATGAATGTAAGTATTAGTAAATTAAAATCGTAAGGAGTGAAAGCTTTGGAACAAAGACCTCTCTATTTTGATGGGAGTATTCAGATTGACTCTGTTACTGATGAAGAATCGACCATAATGAAATCATTCGAAATAACGGATGAAATAAGAAGTAAAATGAGTGGGAATCCTTATACGTTTTAATCGTGTAGAATCATTACTTGATTTCGAACAGGGCTTGCCAAGTGTCTTGTTTTTTAGTAAGTGCAGTATGCTAGTGTTCTATCTGTTATGTTTAAGGGCAACAAAATGGAGGACTTAATAAAGAGTATTCCAAGTGTTAGCATCCATTATATCCAAATTCCAAATAGCAGAACCAGCTAATTGGTACTTAGAAACTAGTGCAAGATATAGTTGCAGGGACTTTACATTGGTCAGCCAGATTTTATACTCATTGTTGCTGTTATCACGGTAGGAGGCATAATATTCATCTAATTGTGGGTCCCAAGTCAGCAGCCTATGATTTTGAAGCAACTGCTGTTCGACGTAACGAAATGGATAAGCAGGGTTAGCCGTTATTTTTCCTGCCTGATTTTGTTTCCAAATTCTTGTGTAGGCTGGAAGACCAAGGATAATTTTGTGGGAGGGAATTCCCGTTTGTATGAGCTCGGTTATCCCATCCGTTAACCAAGGTAAAGAGGTTATCGGTCCAGGATTGGGATCTGTCGACCAGTGTTCATCGTAACCCATTAAGGCGATATAGTCACAATATTGTCCAAGCACTTGATGATCAAAGGGAGAAGAATCATTTCCGCCTTTTGCTTCTGGTGGAATATCAATCGAAAGGATGACATGGGATTGATGCAAAGTAGATGATAGACTTTTAATGAACTGGGAAAAGGTGTTACGATCTTGACTGCTCACATTTTCAATATCAATATTAACTCCATCCCAATGATTTTGAAAGGCTGC
>NZ_JBXKMX010000051.1:0-7415 GCF_056992975.1 Ectobacillus sp.
ATTTTCCTGCAGCATGGCTCGTAGCACTAAAATAATGACTCACGAGAATCACGTTATCTTTCGCTGCATTACATACACCATACGTTTCATAACCAAGTTCAACGGGGATACACATTCCATTCTCAAAGCAATACTGGGGCACGGAAAAAACACGCTTCGTTACAAGCACATGTATCATCCTCTCTCACGATTAAAATCAAGCTACCTCTTTTGTACCATTCATTTCTATAGAATCGCAACCATTTTTATTACATAATTGTTATTTATTTCATAAAAAAAAGAACCAAGAATGGTTTCCTTGGTTCTTCTCCTCTAGCTTTATAAATGAAATGCTTCTGCCAATAAGCGATAAGACTTCAGCTTTGCCTCGAGATCATATGTGATCGTAACGATCATAAATTCGTCTGTATTATATTCTTCGCTTAAATCTAGAATACGTTGCTTCACTTGATTCGGGTTTCCAACAATCATACGATTGCGATTTTCGCGAATTCGCAACCGATCATACGGTGTATAGGGATAATTCATTGCTTCTTCAACAGAAGGAGTACCAGCAGACGATTTTCCCTGTTCTAATGTAAGGATGGATAAATCTAAGCTCGATGCGACCCTATTTGCCTCTTCCTCCGTCTCTTGGCAAATCACGAAAATAGCTACCATTGATTTCGGTTTATCTAGTAAAACCGACGGCCGGAAGACCTCTTGATATCGTCTCACTACACGTGAACCGCCCTCACCATTAATAAACTGAGCAAATACGAATGAAGCTCCGCGCGCAGCAGCAATCATCGCACTTTCCCCACTCGAACCAAGAAGCCATACTTCAGGAATTGTAGGAACAACAGGTGTTGCCTGCAATCCAGCATATTTATAATCATCTGATGAGGCACCCGAAATATAATGTACAAAATCATCTATTTGCTCAGGATACCGATCTATCGTATATACTTTTCCTTCCTGCAGCGCCCGCGTTGCAATAGGCATTCCGCCAGGAGCACGGCCAAACCCCGCATCTATCCTGCCTGGATACAATCCTTCTAGCAGGCGAAAGTTTTCTGCAACCTTATAGGCGCTATAATGCGGTAGCATTACACCACCAGAACCAATCCGAATATGTGATGTTTTTGCAGCTAGATGCGCCATTAGTATTTCAGGGCTCGACCCTGCTAAACGTTTCGTATTATGATGTTCAGAAACCCAAAATCGCTTATATCCTAACTTTTCTGCCTCCTGCACAAGCAAAGCCGTGTTAGCTAATGCTTCCACCGCATTACTACCTGCAGGAATTGGCGATTGATCTAAAATACTTAACGTAATCATCGTAGCACCTCTCTTTCATTGGTTTGTATTATAAGGTGCTATGTTCCAATAGGCGAGAAAAGTGCTTACGATATCACAACATACTCACCCGATTTCTTCCAAGATGCTTGGCGAAATACAACGCTTCATCCGCTTTTCGAATAAACTCATCCGAGGAATTCAAGTATACAGAGGCCCCTATTGAAATCGTTACAGAAATAATCGTCCCATCAGGGAGAACAAAGCGATGCCGCTCTACCGCGCTTCTTATATTTTCCCCAATTTCCATTGCTGTAACGAGTGTACAGTTAGGGAGTAAAAGAGAAAATTCTTCCCCGCCCTTACGAAAGGCTAAATTTGAAATCGAATGTTCCTTTAAAATAGTAGCAATTTGCTGCAAAACCGCATCCCCTGCTTGATGACCGTAGGTATCATTCACCTTTTTAAAGTGATCAATATCTAACATAAGAAGGGAAAGAGCCTCTCTTTTTTTATCACTTTGCTGGATAGATTGATTTAATAAAATGTCAAATTGGCGAACATTTAACAATCCTGTTAAAAAGTCAACTGTTACCTGTTTTTCCATTAACCGAGACATCCCATTCGATTGATCGACATATGTAATACTTACATACGCAATATAGGCTGTGACCATAAATGCGGTACAATACATGATATAAACGGTTATGTTTAACGTCATAAATACTAGCGTAATACACGCCATCACCAAACAAAACAGCGTAAGCCAAATCCATCTTTTCATCCACGAAGACACATAATTTATAAGGATAGAACAGCCCAGTCCTACTACAAGGACGCTAACAGCTGCTAAAGTACTGATTACCGACGAGGTTTGAAATAAAACGAGCCTTGATAAGCTTATAAGAATAGCTGCAACTGCAATAGAGATAGGACCACCTGAAATAGCAGCGATAATAATAGCTAAATGGCGTAAATCGAGAATAAAGTTCTCCATCTGCAAGCTATATTTCATTAGGATGATCCCTAATATACCTGTAATAACTCCCACTACCAACTTACCTCGCAATGATAGCGAATCATGCAAGGTTCGATCTTTAAAGATTTGCCCCATTACAAATATAAAAGAAAGTAGAATCGTTATATTAATAAAAACATTACTAAGCATAAAATAGCGCCTTTCTATTTCCTTAATAGCTTAAATACATATCCTATAATATTGTACTATATAGGTTTTAAAGTGAATACAACATCTATGTATATATATTGAAAACTAAGAAGGCTTTCCTTTATGATTTGGGAAGCAAAATTCTTGTTAATGAGGATAAAAAAAACATCCGACCTATAAATGGTCGGATGTTTTCATTAGGCTTAACAACACCGTGTTATATTTCCATTTTTCCCATCAAACTTTGCTCGTTGTACTTCGTCAAAGAATGCCCGCTCCGATAAAATTGGTTGCCCAGTGGCATGCTCCTTCATATAAGCTACATATTTCTCATAGCTCGGCACACCTACCAATAAAGAAATAAATTCTTTTCGACATTTCATAATCTTCGCTAGAGCATTACGCATAATTGCGCACCTCTTCATCCGTACGAGGAACATAAGGAGATTCCTTAAGTTCTATTTTTTTATTTTGTAAAATTTGAATCCAAAGTCTGATTGCAGGAATAAGTACGGCAATTACAACAATCATGAAAATAGCTGTTAACCCAGCGTCCACATAATCATTTGTAATAATTTGATGCATTTGACCAACATTTTTTGCTGGTGATAGTATTTTTCCATTGTTTAATGCATTTTGAAAAATCTTTGCATGAGATAGAAATCCAATTTTCGGATCACTATCAAATAGCTTTTGATAGCCTGCCGTCATGGTCACAATGAGTACAAACGTTGTTGGAAGTAACGTAACCCATACGTACGCTTTCTTACCCATTTTAAATAGAATCGTACTTCCGACAACAAGTGCAATACCGGCAAGCATTTGATTTGCAATCCCAAATAACGGCCATAGCGTGTTAATGCCGCCAAGCGGATCAATTACACCTTGGTATAAGAAATATCCCCAGCCTAATACACAAAGAGTTGTTGCAACAATGTTTGCAAATGTAGAATCTGTTTTTCCTAACGGCTTGTACACTTGACCAAGTACATCTTGTATCATAAAGCGACCCACACGAGTCCCTGCATCAATTGTAGTCAAAATAAACAAAGCTTCAAAAAGAATCGCAAAGTGGTACCAAAATCCCATAAGCATTTTACCGCCGGCAACGTTACTGAATATATAAGCCATCCCAATAGCTAACGTTGGGGCACCGCCTGTACGAGAAAGAATCGTTTGTTCGCCTACATCCTTCGCTAATGTTTGTAAATAATCAGGCGTAACAACAAATCCCCACGAGCTAATTGTTTTTGCCGCTTGTGCAACATCTGTGCCAATAACAGCTGGTGCAGAATTGATTGCAAAATACGTTCCAGGTGTAAGTACAGTCGCAGCAATCATCGCCATGACTGCAACGAGTGATTCAGTCAACATCGCACCGTATCCAATTGCACGGGCATGGCTTTCTCTTTCAATCATTTTTGGTGTCGTTCCAGATGAAACGAGAGCATGGAATCCTGAAATAGCCCCACATGCAATTGTTATAAATAAGAATGGGAAAAGATTTCCTGAAAATACAGGGCCTGTTCCATCAATGAATTTCGTTATGGCTGGCATGTGTAAGCTTGGCCCAACGAAGACAATTCCGATTGCCAGTCCAACAATTGTACCAATCTTTAAAAATGTACTTAAATAATCACGCGGTGCAAGCAATAGCCATACTGGCATGGCAGATGCAATAAAGCCATATACAATTAACATAATTGCAATTGTTTCACCTTTAAATGTAAATAGCTTTGCAATTTCTGGCGTTTGTGAAACGTACTGTCCAAATATAAGAGAAAGCATAAGAAGTACGATACCAATAGCTGAAGCTTCTCCAACGCGGCCTGGGCGAATATAACGCATGTACACACCCATAAGCAGTGCAATTGGAATGGTTGCAGCAATCGTAAACATACCCCACGGACTACCAACTAGCGCTTTTACTACAACGAGTGCTAATACTGCTAATAATATAATCATAATACCGAGAATACCAATCATAGCAATAAGGCCAGTTTTCGGTCCGATTTCATCCTTAATAATTTCTCCAAGAGATTTTCCGTTACGACGAATAGATGCAAACAAAATGATAAAGTCCTGTACTGCTCCTGCTACTACTACTCCGACAATAATCCAAATAGTTCCTGGTAAATATCCCATTTGTGCTGCAAGGATCGGGCCTACAAGAGGACCTGCCCCTGCAATAGCTGCAAAGTGATGTCCAAATAACACCCATTTATTAGTCGGAACATAATCTTTCCCATCGTTTAAAAGCTCCGAAGGCGTTTTGCGGTTATCATCTAATCCAAATACCTTTTGTGAAATAAACTTACTATAGAAGCGATAGGCAACTGCATAAACAGAAACTGCTGCAACTAACAACCAAATCGCATTAACGGATTCCCCGCGACTTAACCCTAAGACAGCAAATCCAGCAGCTCCTAGTGCGGATATAATTCCCCAAAGCAAAACCGACTTTAATCCTTTCACATGTGTTCCCTCCTTAGTATGTCATAGAGGGATTATACTAATTTTTCTGAACATTGTGTTGTATAACACCTTATGATGATTTTTTTCTGTGTTAACATGCAGTTTCTATTTCATAAGTTGTTATACTTCTAAATTTTTTCGCAGTATTCGAATATAATTTCTGCTAACAGGAATTGGTTCATCTGGAAAAATAGATGAATAAATATTGTATGTACCATTATAGTACGGTCTCAATTCCTTCACATAATTCAGATTCATTAAATAGCTTTTGTGTACACGCAAAAAATGGTAGGACAATAGTTTCTGTTCTAAATCCTGTAATGTATAAGTAGAAAGATAATTATCTTCCTTCGTATGAATAGATACTGTTTTATTTTCTTTATTTTTACTTATATATATAATTTCGCTCGGAGCAATATAGGAAATCCCTTCGTTCGTTTCAATTGGCAGCTTACGTAACGACGAATACCGCTTTTGGTTATATTCCTTTTGAATCAAATCAATAAGAATAGACAGGGCTTCCTGCGTAAGAGGCTGTAACAAGTAATAAAATGCACGAATGCGAAACGCATCTAATGCATACTTTTCTTCATTCCCAATGAGAATGATATTTGTTTGAAGCTCCAACTGCCCAATGAGCGCAGCTAATTCTAAACCATTTTCGTGTGGCAACCCTATATCAATAAAAATAAACTCTGGATGGTGACGCTTGGCAAGCTTAATTGCTTCTATACCCGTGATTGCTTCTACTATCTCTATTTTTTCTAGATCACGAATGAATACGTTCTTCATAAATTGAAGCTGCTCTTCTTCACTAACAAGTAAGATTTTCATTTGTTCTAGACCACCCTAATGTTTTCTATACTGACGACGTCATATAAGATATATTCTACCCAAAATGTCATATTCCTTTTCTAACTTACAGAAATAACGTTTTGTCATGAAAAAAAATCCTTTGGAAAGAGGTAAAGTCTACCCAAAGGAGCTGCGAAAAAACCGGATTATTTGCATACAAACTGGATTATACAAGCTCCTGCTGCTTTGTTTCTTTTCCAAGAAAGACGACAGCAAGTACCCCGATTACAATACTAATGCAGAAAATAAAGAAAATGGTTGAAATTTGAACTTTAGCAGCGACTAAATAACCAACTAACAACGGCCCTAAAATGCCGCCAATTCGTCCGAAGGAAGCAGCCATACCAGCGCCAGTTCCGCGAACAGCAGTTGGATACTGCTCAGGTGTGTAAGCATATAATGCCCCCCATGCTCCAAGGTTGAAGAACGAAAGTAGAGCACCAAATGTTAGGAGCATCGGTAACGTTGTTGCTTGACCAAAGAAATACGCACTTACTGCTGTACCTAACAAATAGCTAACGAGTACAAACTTTCTACCCATCCGTTCAATTAACCAAGCTGCACTAAAATAACCCGGAAGCTGTGCCAACGTCATCCATAACACATATTCAAAGCTTTTAATTAACGTAAATCCTTTTAGAGTTAGCACACTCGGAAGCCATAAAAACATACCATAATACGAAAAGACTACTGAAAACCATAACACCCAGAGCATAATAGTAGGACGTGTATAAGAGCCAGTCCAAACAACTTTTATCTTTTCGAACCACGGTTGCTTTTCAGCATTTGTATGAAACCGAGGAGAATCAGGTAAACGCAACCGTAAATATAGTGCATAAAATGCAGGAATCGCACTTACTACCATCGCCGTTTTCCAACCGTACGCTGGTATGATAAAGTAGGCGATAAGCGCGGATACAATCCAACCCCCAGCCCAGAAACTTTCTAGTAAAACAACAATTCTACCACGATCTTTTGCTGGTACACTTTCCGATACTAATGTAGATGCTACCGGTAATTCTCCGCCAAGACCCATCCCAATAAAAAAGCGGATAAATAGAAATACTGCAAGTGTTGGTGCGAGTGCAGATACTCCACTTCCTACTGAAAAAAGAAGTAATGTGATAAGGAAAATGACCTTACGACCTAGTTTATCTGCTAAAAGTCCAAATAGAAGTGCTCCCACGGCCATCCCAATCGAGTTCACACTTCCAATCCAGCCCATCTGCTGACTATTTATATGCCATTCCTTTTGTAATGCTGTAATTACAAAAGAAAGCAATCCCACATCCATGGCGTCAAATAGCCAGCCGAAACCAGCTACACCTAGAAGTTTACGATTCGATGTGATACTTCCCTTATTCATCTGTACCTTCCCCTCTTTCGTTATTTCCTTCAAATGATTGTTTTACACTCCGCGTTTCCTTTGATGTGATTCCATCTGTCTTTTTCCTATTCTTTAACAGATCAGGATTTGTATACAGATATTTCAAAATAGATTGTATATACTGATAATTCTCCTTACTTCATCACCCCTACTACAAAACATTTCCACTATCGCCGGGTATTTCTAGCTTACTATGCGAACTGACATCATGTTGATCTGGTAGTTAGCTTGTGAAAATACGCACAAATTTAA
>NZ_JBXKMX010000052.1:0-25768 GCF_056992975.1 Ectobacillus sp.
ATCTGAGTTGATTGGAGCGGAAGGCACTTGACTCCTGCGGGAAAAGAGGGAAGTGGGAGACCCCGCAGGCGGTAACGCCGAGGAGGCTCCCCTCCCTCCCCGCGGAAAGCAAGTAACGGGCAAAGTAGTCTAAAAACAACAATTTATGCGAAAAGAGCCTTTTTTTATTACTTTTCAAATAAAAGCTGTTCAAATTCATTTAGTTTTTCTTCAAAGACTTGCAAAGCCTCTTTCACAGGTTCAGGAGACGTCATATCAACGCCAGCCTTCTTTAACACTTCAATCGGATAATCTGAGCTTCCTGCCTTCAAGAAGTTTGAAATATAACGTTCTACTGCCGTTTCCCCTTCGTCTAAAATTTGTTTGGATAATGCAGTAGCGGCACTATATCCTGTTGCGTATTGATATACATAATAATCGTAGTAGAAATGCGGAATGCGAGCCCATTCCAAACCAATTTCTTCATCAATAACTAAATTTTCTCCAAAGTATTTCTTATTTAAATCATAATACAGCTGCGTAAGGAAATCTGGTGTTAATGCTTGCCCTTCCTGAGCCTTCTTATGTATAAGATGCTCAAATTCAGCAAACATCGTTTGACGGAAAACGGTGCCTCGGAAACCTTCTAAATAGTGATTTAGCAAATAAATGCGTTTCTTTTTATCATCAGTTGTTTTTAATAAATAATCATTCAGTAACGCTTCATTACAAGTAGAGGCAACCTCTGCTACGAAAATAGAATAGTCACCATAAACATATGGCTGATTGTTTCGTGTATAGTAACTGTGCACCGAATGTCCAAATTCATGAGCTAGCGTAAATAAACTATTTACATTATTTTGCCAGTTCATTAACACGTAAGGATTCGTACCATATGCTCCTGAAGAATACGCACCGCTCCGTTTTCCTCGGTTTTCATATACGTCTACCCAACGATTTTCGAATGCATCCTTTAAGATTGCTACATACTCATCACCAAGCACCGTAAATGCCTTCAGTAACGTCTCCTTGGCTTCCTCATATGTAACTTCCATTTTTACTTCTTTCACAAGCGGTGTATACAAGTCGTACATATGAATGTCATCTAGCTCCAATGCGCGTTTTCGAATATCCACATAACGATGAAGCAAAGAAAGATGATCATTTACTGTGTTTACGAGCTGATCATAAACACTTTCAGGTATATTATTGTTACTAAGCGCTGCTTCTCTTGCAGAGCTATATTTACGAACGCTTGAATAGAAATTATTTTTCTTCACAGCTCCGCTTAATGTACTTGAAAATGTATTTTTGTATGCGCCGTACGTACTGTATACAGCCTTAAATGCATCCTCACGAACACGTCGATCATCACTCTCTAAAAATTGAATATAGCGGCCATGTGTTACTTCAACTTGATTACCCGCTTCATCTTTTATTTCTGGAAACTTTAAATCTGCATTATTTAACATACCAAACGTATTACTAGAACTACGAAGGACTTCAGACGCCTGAGCTAAAATAGCTTCTTCGCTTTCTGTTAGTACGTGCGGACGCTGACGATTAATTTCATCTAACGCATGTGTATATAGCTTCAATTCATTATTTTCTTGTAGAAAGGATGCAACTGTTTCTTCTGGAATCGCTAAGATTTCAGGAACAATATATGCCATTAAGCTAGATGCTTGTGCGTAAAGGCCTGTTGCTCTATCATTCAATGCTTGATACACTGAATTTGTTGTATCTTCATCATAGCGCATATGAGCATATGTATACAGCTTACCAAGACGAAGCATGACTTCATCTTCAAATTTAAAAACAGCTAGCAAATCACTTGCAGATTTTCCGAGTTTCCCCTTAAAATCATTTACTTTTGGTAATATATCTTTCACATTAGAAAACTCTTGCTCCCATTGCTCATCAGACGTAAAGATGTCTTCCAATCGCCATGTATATTGCTTTTCTGCATCTTTACGACTTGGCAATGTCTTAGTTACTTGTTGTTCACTCATCTAAAAAGCCTCCTTTTTCTAACACAATACTATATTTCGCCTTGCCTAACAGGATTCCTGCTACTTCCCTTCGTACTCTTCCTATTATATCCTTTTTCTCTCAGATGATGTTACTGGTTGCCCTTGAAAAAGCGAAAGTGCCCTCTGCATAGCTATATCGTCGGATTTCAATGCTTCTTCTACAGTTACAGGAATTCTGACATTTGCAGTCTTTTGAAATGAAACTTGTGATAGGCTGCGAATAATCCCTGATTGTTCTAAAAATCGTCCATATTCCATGAAAGCCAGCTTAGGAAAGGCGGGAGGAAAATATGGTAATAGCCTCGGCTTCCATCTCTTCTTTGCTGTTAACCTCGCATAAATTGTTAACCAAGAGAAAGATTCGCCGATCTGAAACCTTTCCAGTTCTTCCAGAAGAATATAGCTTTGCCAAAGAAGTGCGGGAGTATGAATACTAACAAGAGAAGGAAGAGGAACAGCAATCTCAGAGGGAAAAAGCGACGGAGATATGCTCTTTTCATATAAAAACCGAAGAAAATAGGGATGATTGCGCATAGAGAACAGACCCGATTCTCGCCATCGTTGTTTTTTCTTATTCCATTGGATTGCTAGTTGAACAGGCTGCATGAAGGATGGGGCCAAAATAGAGTGGATGGATGTTGTTTGTAAAGGAAGATATTGAATATGAGAGAAGGATTGAGAGGAAGAGTAAGGTATAATATGACTACAATGATAAAAGGCAGCGGCATTTGGACAAAAGTAGAGCAGAAAAGGCGGAGTTCCTTGTATAAATAGTGTATGAAACGAGGTAGTATGAAGAAAGTTCGATCCGTTACGTTTAAATTGGTTCCCGCCTATAATCCACAACACTCGTATTCCTTCGCTCCAATACGAAGTCGTTCGCTTCACAAATTCATCAGGCGGTATAACCGAACATTGAAATTCAACAGCTACGCGAGTTTTCCCGGATACGAGCAATAAATCAGGCCTCTGCTTAATACTGCTTATATAATACTCAAGCTCAACATTCATATTTTGTGATACAAACCAGTTATAAAGCAATTCCTTTCCATATAAATGATAGGGTGATTCACGTTCCTGCTGCAAGAAACAGGTGTCTCGTCTGTGAGCAAAGTGAGGTTTGTTCTTTTCCCCTATCTTCATAAATACTTGTTGCTGGCAAATCGGACAAAAGAAATGTTCACTTTGCTTCACAATAGGAAGACTTTCTTTGCAAAACTGGAGGGCGTTTATTCGTTCCCCTTTTTCATTTATCGCAATAAACAATTTATCATGCTCCTTTCATTTTCTATCTTTCTCTTTCCCTGTCTTTGTTTCGACACAGATAGACGTTGCTCCTACTTTCAAACATAAAAAAACCGCTATTTGCAAAAAATTTACAAAAGCGGAGAAAGTAAACGATAGGTTGATTCAATAACCCGTAGAAAGATCGACCGATTCTGAAATTGTTCTAAATCGATTTCCTCCGAAACGAGCAAATCATTCTCAAAGTCTTGGACGAGTTCCTTGACGCTCGGCGTATCATATAAAAAAGCATTGACTTCAAAATTCAGATGAAAGCTACGCATATCCATATTTGCGGTTCCTATAGAGGCAATCTCACCATCTACAATCACAATTTTACTATGCATAAATCCTTTGGTGTATTCGTATATTTTCGCACCTACCTCTAATAATTCTGGGAAGTATGAGCGTGAAGCATAAAATACCGTTTTCTTATCTGGCTTGCTTGGAACGAGAAGTCTAACATCAATTCCTGCAATTGCCGCAACCTTAAGTGCTCCTAAAATATCATCGTCCGGAATAAAATAAGGAGTCGCAATCCAAATAGACTTTCGTGCTGACGAAATCATCGCAAAATATAAAATTTTTATCGTTTCCCACTTGTTATCTGGTCCTCCGGCAACGAGCTGAACAGCGCCAAGTTTATCATCTTGAACTCGTTCTGCGCATAAAAACTTTTCGTCTTGCAATGTTTTCTCTGTCATATAAAACCAATCTTGCATAAAGAGAAGCTGCAAGCTTTGTACTGCTTCACCGCGCATATACAAATGCGTATCTCTCCAAAATCCGTAGAATGGATTTTTTCCTAAATACTCATCCCCAATATTTAGCCCTCCAACAAACCCTTCATTTCCATCAACAACAATTATTTTTCTGTGATTTCGATAATTAATTCGATCATTTAAGATTGGAAAATGAACAGGAAAGAAAGGAACAATTTCTACACCTGCCATGCGTAAATCTGCAATGTACTGTTTAGAAAGATGGAGGCATCCTACTGCATCATATAAGAAACGAACCTGCACTCCTTCTTTTACCTTTTGTATTAATAGCTCTTTTATGTCAGTACCAAGTTTATCATGACGAACAATATAGGATTCCATATGTATATGATGCTTTGCCTTTTGCAAAACTTCTAATATTTTTGCAAAGGTTTCTTCCCCGTTTGTAAGAATCTTTGTTTCCGTACTTTGGGATAAGGCGAGCTTTCCATAGGATTCTGCTAAACGGAATAACAGCTCTTGGTGCTTTTGCGGGGTTACATACTGACATGGCGTTTCCTTATACCGCAAGAATTTCTTCTCATCTAAAACTGCTTTCTTTTGAAACATTCTTTTTCTTCGGTAGTTTTGTCCAAATAATAAATAGGCAAAAAAACCAACAACAGGAAAGATACCGAGTACAATAAGCCACGTTAATGTTTTCGAAGGATTTCGATTTTCTAAAAAGATGACACATCCAATAAGAAAGGCAGAAAGAGTGATCAAGATACTGAGTGCTTTCACAATTGATGCTCCACGAAGTTGCGTAATTCCCGAATAAATAACTGAATCATTGTACATTCGAAGGACAACAAATAAGACGGACAGGACAGCAAATAGAAAACCAAGCTTTAGTATATTCTTCATACATATGCATCCCTTCTTCATAAAAAAAAGTCGATTTCATTAGTTAGAAATCGACTTATGATACGGGTGGAAAATTTGAGTGAATAACATCTAGTGCATGCTCTGCAATAATTTGCTTTCCGTATTCTTGAACACGATAGATGGTCATAGCAGATTCTTCACCATATTCTAACAAGATGCTAAGAATCATATCAATTTCCTCTTCCTCGTGCTCTGTTTCATCGAATTCTACATATAAATAGTAGCGGCCCTCATATGAATACAATTCATTTTTATTATCATCAAGTTGTAGACGATGGCTAAGAGTTATAACGTCCTCAAAGTCTGCAAATTTAACAAGAAACCCCAACATTCCATCTTTATTTAAGTACATGAAATCCTCTTGCTCTAATTGTTCTTCAAACAATGCTTCCAATCGCTCATCCATTGGAATATCGATGACTTTATCAAGAAGTGGCAATTCTAATTTCTTTCCATCCTTTGATAATTGGGCCTTCGTAACAATCACTTCAATCCCTTTATCAAGCGCTTGCACCTGTATCCAAAGCGGACCATCCACAAAGAAATCATCTTGATCACGAACTTCATCCATCATTTCCCAGAATAGTTGTTCACTTCGTTCTCGATTGTACCAAATTTCTTCGCGATTAAATCCTCGCTCCTCTATATCGAGATAAGATATATAAAACTTAACAGTATTCTCATTAATTCTTTCGATTTCCATCATTAGATCTCTCCCTTCTTTCCTTTAAATGTTCTATGAAGGGAAGCCCCTTAGCATGTAGTTACATCATTATACATCGTTTGTTGCTAATAGAAAATCTTGTACTCTCATTTTATGATAAGACGGGGAAGAATGGAAATAAAATCATCGTTTTTTAGAAAAAACCGTCATTTACCCATTATTTTTTGCTTAAGATTAAAAAAAGAACGCCTTTACATTCCTTGACAGAATGAATACGCTCCCTTATATTGATGAGAGAACTTGGACATTAGAAATAGTATGTACCTGAAAATTCTTAATGGGGTATTATACCCATCAGGATATTATAAGATGACGGGGGAAACAAAATGGATTTTGATGTTATCATGTCGATATTAATCATTATTGGCATCGATATTGTACTTGGAGGAGATAATGCTATTGTCATTGCCTTAGCTAGTCGAAATCTCCCAGTAAGCGTTAAAAACAGAGCGATCTTTTTCGGAACGGGACTAGCTGTAATTATACGAATCATTTTAACCATTCTTGCTGTTTTTTTATTAAAAATTCCGTTTTTACAATTTGTTGGCGGCATGCTCCTGATCTTTATTGCTTATAATCTCCTCACCGAAAATGGGGAAGATACATCCTCAATTAAACCGGCCTCCACGCTGCTTAGTGCAGTAAGAACAATCGTATTCGCTGATGTTGTAATGGGATTTGACAATGTGTTAGCCATTGCAGGTGCTGCAAATGGTCATATCGTCTTGGTTATGATTGGTTTATTATTTTCTGTTCCTATCATCGTTGGTGGAAGTAAAATCATATTAATTTTTATGGAAAAGCATCCTTCTCTTGTTTATTTTGGAGCTGGTATACTCGGATACACTGCAGGAAATATGATCGTACATGAACCAAGACTTTCCGTTTTCTTTTCTACTTATTCATTCTTGCCAGTAGTAGTACCTATTGCAACGATTGTACTTGTTCTATCGGCAGGCTACCTTACAAACATAATGAAACCGAAAAAAATTCATCATTAAAAGTAGGGTGGAAACTTATCTTAGCGGTGACGGAAAATTCTCACCGCTATTTTATTCTTTTATTGTTTGCGGGTATAATCGAAGTTCTAAAGTGCCCATCACCCGCGCTTCTTTAGGCAAAAAAAAAAGCCCTGATAACAGGACCCTTTCACACTTTTAGTTAACAAGTCTTTGTGCTTCGCGCAATTGAAAAGTACGAACAGTACGAGGTAAAAAGCGACGAATTTCATCTTCATTATACCCAACCTGTAGGCGTTTTTCGTCAATAATAATAGGACGACGAAGAATTCCTGGATACTCTTGAATAATCTTATATAACCGTTGCAATGGCAGTGATTCTAAATTAACATTCAACTCTTGAAATATTTTCGAACGTGTTGAAATAATTTCATCCGTTCCACTTTCTGTCATACGCAAAATCTCTTTAATTTCGTCAATAGACAACGGATCGGAAAAGATGTTTCTTTCTGTATATGGAATGTTATTTTCCTCTAACCAAAGCTTAGCCTTTCTACAAGACGTACAACTTGGTGAACTATATAATTTTACCATCTGGTACTCACTCTCCCTAGTCATGAGTATTAATTAACTTGGATTCTACAAGTATTCACTAAGTGAAATTGATTTTCATTTTACAATTACTATAAATAAGAACCTCTTGAAAATATTATACAATAAGTTGAAAAAGAAATATATACTTATTTATTTAAAAATGAATAAAACCTATACAAACATTGTACGATTATGAGCAATCTAAGAATTTTGCTGTATATTGTCATATTTATTCTTTTGAACTTCATCCTCACTCGTAAATTCTAAAATTTTTGTTTCATTTTCTTTTCTTCTTAAAGCGTTTCCACTACAATAGATAGTAGATATTCGTTGGGAGGAATGAATCATGGTAGGATATTTTGTTGATCTTATTATTGTAGCGATTTTAATTATAGGAATAACGGCTACTGTAGGTGTTATTACAAATGGCATCGGGGAGAAATTCTTTGGTGGAAGAAAACATCGTCAATTTATTGATCAAAGTGCTAAAACGCAAGTCGGCTGGAATACGGTTGGCGGCAAAGGAATTTATAAAAAACATACGTATTAATATGTATAAGATTTGTACAAGTATACGATTAAAAAGCGGTAGCATGTTTTCATGCTACCGCTTTTTTGATTCCGTACTTACTTGTATAACTCTTTGTATGTTTCAAACTCCGCTTCTGAGCATAAAACCCAATGCCCTGGACGAATTTCGCGCATTTGCGGCTGTTCGTCACCATAGTTATGAATAGATGGATCGTATTTAATACGTCTACGATTGCGTTCATAGGCAGGATCCGGTAACGGAATAGCTGATAATAACGATTTTGTATAAGGATGAACGGCGTGAGAATATACTTCATCACTATTTGAAAGCTCTACAAGCTTTCCACGATACATTACACCAATTCTATCACTAATATATTTAACCATAGATAAATCATGGGCAATAAATAAATACGTTAACCCTTTTTCTGCTTGTAGTTTCTTTAATAAGTTTACAACCTGTGCTTGGATTGAAACGTCAAGAGCAGAAATTGGTTCATCGGCAATAATAAACTCAGGATCAACAGCAAGTGCACGTGCAATACCAATCCGTTGTCTTTGACCACCAGAAAATTCATGTGGGTAACGACTTGCATGTTCACGGTTTAGTCCTACTGTTTCCAATAGTTCATAAACACGGTTCATACGTTCTTCCTTCGTTTTTGCCAACCCATGAATATCAATTCCTTCAGCTATGATGTCTGCTACGGTCATACGTGGGTTTAACGAAGCATACGGATCTTGGAAAATCATTTGCATTTTACGATTAAATTTCTTTAATTCTGCCTTAGATTTTTTTCCATGCACATCAACGCCGTCAAATTTCACTTCTCCATCTGTTGCATCGTATAGACGAATAATGGATCTTCCGGTTGTCGATTTACCAGAACCTGATTCTCCTACAAGTCCGAACGTTTCGCCTTTATAGATATCGAATGTAATGCCATCAACAGCCTTTACGACCCCGCCGCTTACAGAGAAATGTTGCTTTAAATTTTTAACTTCAATCAATTTTTCATTGTTCTTATTCATGATTCGCACCTGCTTTCATTTGGCGGATACGATTTTTAACAATTTCAGGTGGCTCCATATCCGGTGCATTTTCATGAAGCAACCATGTCGCTGCATAATGAGTTGGGCTTACCTTAAACATAGGTGGCTCCATTTCGTAATCAATCTTTAATGCGCGCGGATTACGTGCTGCAAACGCATCACCCTTTGGCGGCTTAATTAAGTCAGGGGGACTACCCGGAATTGCATACAACTCTTCTTCTCCTCCGTCTAAGCTTGGCATGGAAGCAAGTAATCCCCATGTGTATGGATGCTTTGGATTGTAGAATATTTCATCAACTGTTCCAATTTCTACAATTTTTCCGGCATACATAACAGCAACGCGATCAGCTACGTTGGCCACAACGCCAAGATCATGGGTAATAAAGATGATGGATGATTCTGTTTTTTGTTGAATGTCTTTCATAAGCTCTAAAATTTGTGCTTGAATCGTCACGTCAAGAGCAGTTGTTGGTTCGTCCGCAATTAAAAGCTTTGGATTACAAGAAAGAGCCATTGCAATTACTACACGTTGTCTCATACCGCCAGAAAATTGATGAGGATATTGTTTCACGCGTAATGCCGAATCAGGAATTCCAACAAGATCTAAAAGTTCAATTGCTACTTTACGTGCATCCTGTTTATTCATATTTTGATGCTTAATAAGACCTTCCATTATTTGAACCCCAACTGTCATAGTTGGATTTAACGACGTCATCGGATCTTGGAAAATCATCGCAATTTCTTTTCCACGAATGGATTGCAATTCTTTTTCATTCATCTTGGCAATATCTTTACCATCAAATAATATTTCTCCACTCTTAATGCGTCCAGGGGGGTTCGGAATAAGTCCCATTAATGCCTTAGAAGTGACTGATTTACCGGAACCAGATTCTCCAACAATGGCTAATGTTTCTCCCTTTTTCACATCGAAGTTTACTCCGCGCACCGCTTGTACTTCACCGCCATGCGTTTCAAAGGAGACTTGCAAGTCTTTTACTTCTAACAGCTTTTCCATTCTATTCTCTCCTTCCTATATTACTTACGCATTTTTGGATCGAGTGCGTCGCGCAATCCATCTGCAAATAAGTTAAAGCTTAAAATAAGCAAACTAATAACAATAGATGGAACGATCATCATATGTGGGTACGTTTGTAGTGATTTGAATCCATCACTTACAAGTGATCCAAGAGATGCAAATGGAGGACGAATCCCTAATCCGATAAAGCTTAAGAAGGCTTCGGAATAAATTGCCGTAGGAATAGTAAACATTGTCATAACAATAATCGGACCCATTACATTGGGAATCAAATGTTTAGCAATTAGTTTACTATTAGAAGCTCCTAATGTACGCGAAGCAAGAACATATTCTTGTCCTTTTAATTTCAACATTTGACCACGAACAATCCGAGACATATTAATCCACCCAGTAATAACCATCGCCAAGGATATCGATAATATACCTGGTTGTAAAACAAGCACGAACAAGATAACAATAATAAGGAATGGAATCCCATTCAATACTTCCACAATCCGCTGCATGATATTATCCACACGTCCACCATAGAAGCCAGATATACCACCATATGTGACCCCAATGACCATGTCAATAATTGCAGCTAAAAAGCCGATATAGATAGAAACGCGTGTACCTTCCCACGTTCTGGCCCAAAGATCACGTCCTAAATCATCAGTACCAAACCAGAAGTATTCGGTTACTTCTTTCTTTTCGTACTGATTCACACCGTATTGATCTGTCCCATTAAAAGGAAGCCAAGATACTTGTTCTAAAACTGGAATTCTTGGTGGAAGCTTCGCACGATTTAAATCTTGATCTTTATACGAATACTTACTCATCGCAGGGCCAAATGCCGCAAAAAAGAAAACGATAAGTAAGATGACAAGACCTACAACTGAACCTTTATTTCGGAACAAACGTGCTCTTACATCTTGCCAATAGGTTAAGCTCTTACGAACAATTTGTTCATGATCTCCCGCGTTTTTATTAGCAGGTTGAAACATATCAGGAGATAAATTATATTGTTTTTCTTCCATCAGTTTTTCCCTCCTGCTACTCGAATACGAGGATCAACTACTCCGTATAGCATGTCTACAAGGAAAATAACAAGGACAAATAATGCACTATAGAAAATAGTCGTACCCATAATAACTGTATAGTCGTTCAAAATAATTGATTGAACAAATTGTTGCCCTAATCCAGGAATAGAAAAAATCTGTTCAATTATTAGTGTTCCTGTCATTAAATTAACTGCTAATGGGCCTAGAATTGTAATAACGGGGATTAATGCATTTCTTAGTGCATGTTTGATAATAACACCTAATTGACCAATCCCTTTTGCCTTCGCAGTAACAATATAATCAGAAGCAAGAACTTCTAACAGCTCTGATCTTGTAAACCGCGCAACATTCGCAATTACAACAGCCGAGAGTGCAATCGTTGGAAGAATGGTATATGAAAATCCCTTCCAAAATGCTACTGGCAAGATTTCTAGCTTAACGCCTATATAATATTGTAATAGTCCTGCAAATACAAAGGAAGGAATCGATATACCTAGCACAGAAATAACAGTTGCCGTGTAATCAACCCATGTGTTATTTCGCAGTGCAGCTACAATTCCGAGCAATAGCCCAATAATAGTTCCAAACACAAGTGCTTGAAATCCAAGATATGCAGATGGTCCAATACGAGTCCCAATTAATTGTGTTACTGGACGATTGTCATATTTAAAAGATACGCCTAAATCACCTTGCACAAGATGTACCATATATCTTCCATATTGAACTGGTACAGGGTCATTTAGTCCATACTTTTCTAAGATGATTTGACGTTGCTGTGGTGAAAGTTTTTCTTGATTTTGAAGCGGAGAACCTGGAAGAAGCTTCATCAAGAAGAACGTAAAGGTTGTAATCAAAAACAAAGTAATAATCATGTACACGAAACGTTGAAATATATAACGTCCCACACTAGCACCTCCCTATATTTTGCGAAATGTTCTAACAATTAACCCTCCAAAATGCACTTCTCTTTATATGTAGTAAAAGAAGAGTACACATCTAAGATGAGACATACTCTCTTGAACTATTAAAACAAATACCCTTTTCCTTCATTACCCAAACTAACTTATGTAGAGCGTGATGATGATAGGATGAATATATAACAACCGTAGCAAGCGTATTAGGTGAGAAGTTTTCATGATGAAACGTTTCTCATCTACTGCGCAATCGGTTGCTGTTTATTCCATGGATGAAGTAAATGTAGTATCCATGCAGAGTAATCTACAGAATCAAATTTTAACAATTAGAGTCGAATCGTGTCAACATCAAAACCTTACCAGTTGTTGAAGTCTTCACTCATTCATTCTCCGTTTTCATGCTTGTGTGCATTCTAATTTGTATACTATATAAGGAATGAAAGCAGTTACTATTTTTGACATCTTCTTCATTTCTTACCGTTCACACAATTGACATTTCCATTCGTTTAAACAAACAAAAATTACAAGAAACATGTATTGATATCTTTTATCAATAACGTATATTCGTGTACACGCAAATCCCTATGTATGATTGCAAAGATTTAAAGTAGAAGCAATGCAAAATAAAAAAAGCCTCTTACCTATAATAGATGAACCGTTTTTTTAATATAACGATTGCAAACAATAGTTATCGCAATTATTAGTCAGTTATTACAAATTTAATTATACATATAATCTGACAGTTGTGAATAGCGAATTTTCGTTTTTTCGAAATCTTTCTACATTTTACTCTATTAATGTTCGTGAATTCGACGAAGATTCTTACCATTTCCGTATTAGGAACATTCCTCTTTGTATTATATATAGTATAATGATCGTACTAGTCCTTATGTAACGGAGGTTGAATCTATTGAATCGCAATGTTGTTCTAACGAGTATACTTTCTTTAGCTACTTTAGTACTATCTGCAATCTTGTCTTTCGTATACGGTCGTTCCCAATTTTTACTTCACTTTGTTAATATAATGTTTTACATCGCGCTCTTACTTGTCATCATTGGTGGATTTATGTTTATCTTTGAACGAGGCGGATATAATGTGGTACGCTACGCTTTCCATAAAGCCCGTTTTTTTATAAAACCAAAAGAAGAAGCAATGATTGCCGAAGTAGAAGGGAAAAAAAATGAAAAGGAAATGCTTTATCAAACATATTCCTTTATGTTCACATATCCTATTTTGCTAACAGGGATGTTTTCTGCATTGCTTTCCACAATCATTAGCTTCATGTTTCTCGTATAAGTTGCAAGGTAATAAATCTTTTTGTTATAATGGAATGCAAAGAATGACGAACTGCTTACCTATTCTATCTAACATTAAGTGCAGCATCATTACTGCGCTACTAATACGAAGCGTTGAGAAAGAAAAGTACGTATTGCTACAATTTATAGAGAGCTTGTGGCTGGTGTAAACAGGCATTTGTGCAATACGGAATGGGCTTTTGAGCACCAAACCGAAATTAAGTAGGCTTTGGCGTTTCATCTAACGTTAACAGATGCCGTTTTAAGCGGAGTAAGAGATTTTGCGTAAAGCAAAATAAATAGGGTGGCACCGCGGTCCATTCGTCCCTAGATAGTGGGATGTTTGGGCTTTTTTTATGCCGTCATTTGGATGAACTAGCACTTATTTAAATTAACGTATCTTAGGAGGTTATAAAATGTCAGTTATATTTTCAGGAATTCAACCAAGTGGTTCGATTACAATCGGAAATTATTTAGGGGCGATGAAGCAGTTTGTTGAAGTGCAGGATGAGCACGATTGTTATTTTTGTATCGTGAATTTGCACGCTATTACTGTACAACAAGATCCCATCGCCTTACGTAAAAACATACGAAGTCTTGCTGCATTATATCTTGCATGCGGTATTGATCCAGATAAATCTACCTTATTCGTTCAATCCGAAGTTCCTGCACATGCCCAGCTCGGATGGATTATGCAATGTACCTCTTATATCGGTGAACTAGAACGCATGACACAATTTAAAGATAAATCGAAGGGAAAAGATTCCGTTTCTTCAGGGTTGCTTACCTATCCACCACTTATGGCAGCTGATATTCTTCTCTATAACACGGATTTGGTTCCGGTTGGAGATGATCAAAAGCAACATATTGAAATTACACGTGATCTTGCTGAACGCTTTAATAACCGGTATCGTGAGGTTTTTACAATTCCTGAGATTCGTATATCAAAGGTAGGCGCGCGCGTTATGTCTCTTGCTGAACCAACGAAAAAAATGAGCAAATCAGATGCAAATGCAAAAGCAATGATCAGCCTTCTTGACGAGCCAAAAGCAATTGAAAAGAAAATAAAGAGTGCTGTTACAGATTCCGAAGGCATTGTAAAATACGATAAAGAAAATAAGCCAGGCGTTTCCAATCTTCTTACCATCTATTCTTCCTTTAGCGGAAAAACAATCGAACAGCTAGAAGTACAGTACGAAGGAAAAGGATATGGCGATTTTAAAGCAGACTTAGCACAAGTTATCATTGATGCACTTGCACCAATTCAATCACGTTATCATGAGCTAATTTCCTCTCCTGAGCTTGACGATATACTTGAAGCCGGTGCTGAAAAAGCAAACCGCGTGGCAATGAAACAACTTCGTAAAGTAGAAAATGCAATGGGTCTTAGCCGTAAGCGTAGATAACGGCTTAATGTAAAAAAGACCGTCATTCAAACGAAGAATTTGAATGGCGGTCTTTCTTTATCTTCTTATCCTTTTTGCGGTAGTTCCTTTTCAATCTCCCACAGCTTTTCAAAGAAAGGTTGTCCCTTAACGAGACGTTCACACAGATGCTCATGCTTGCCCGACCATCCGTATTTCACTTCTTCAAATAATTCCTTCCAAGCACTATCAAATGATAAACCTTGAATATCGGAATACGCACTAGGATTCCATTCTGTATACCAATATCGAATTTCTGCTGCATTCTTCGTTGTATGTAATTGATCTAGTGCCATAAACAATAGCTGCTTAAGCTGTCTTTCTTTTCTCGTTAGACCTCTCATCATCGTAGGGGAAGGGGATAAAATATGGTAGTCCTTCCTTTCTTCCGATTGATTAAACGTGTACGACTCTGTTTCTGCATGTTCAATCATGTCATACACCATTTGCTCCTGCCTCGGAATAAGTCTACTTTTACGAATCGGAATATTATATCCGATTGTATCAATTGCGAGAATACCGAATCCATCCGTAATGATGAAGCAGTAATCAAGTTGCAATCGTTCATGATTTTTACGGATATACGCTTTTTGATGAATGTTCTCCAGTAATGTCGCAGGTATATCTAGCAATTCGTTCTCCAAATAATGATACAGATCAGAATCTACTTTTAAAAGTGGGACTTGATCCAATAGCTCGATTGAATCATCTTTCCGCCACTCAAAGAAATGACATACGTTGTAGCCATTTTCTTCACCTTCAAACCAGTTAACCCACACATCATGCAGATATAACATGTTCTACCCCTCACTTCACAACTGTTTGTAGCTATCAGTATAAGCAGATAGCAAGGAGTTTATTCCAGAATCTAGAATTTATTACAAATGAGCTTGGATTGCTTTTATAGCTTGTTCCCACTACTCGATCGGTAGAGGGAACGATTTCGCATACTGTAAAATCTGCGTGGCATTCATCGTAAGCAATTGCTTGCTCGCTACGTGCTCCCGCTGTATACAATCCTGCACAAGATGAAATCCTACACCGTAGCCAAGCATACGCGGATACCCTCTTGAACCAATCAATAACCGATCGTGTAATGTTTCACCCTTCTTAATATGGCAGGATTGTTTTAGAAACAAGTTCCAGTATTTCATGCATTCTTCTTTTGTATAATAAGAAACCCACGGAGCATGCCACTTATCTCCATGTCTCTCCCGAACTGCAGCTTCCGCCAAGCCTTCCATAATCATAGACTCTAGCAACGTACATTCTTCTGCCGTACTATTTGCATGAAGACGGCACACATGATGATACTCATGGGTAAGCATTGCTTGCATTTCCTTGTCCGTGTTCCGGCTACTGGCGAAAAGAAAGATACAAGACGATAAAGCAAGGCCTGATTTACCATTATACTCACGTTCCATACTACGATTATAAATATTCGAGGGCAAAAGGTAGACAGGTATATTCGTCCCGTTCAGCCAAACCCTTATACTAGCAAATTCTCTTTGCAACGTTCTGTATAAGGGCACTAATTTTTTTAATTCCTCACGCCCCTCTTCATAGGGACGATACATCCCCCATGACAATAGAAATGCATATATATCCCGCGGAGAAAGAGGCAAGTGCGCGGTAAAATGCTCACATATTTTTTCTGGTTGTTCATAATGTGCTACTAGCCATTCATAGGTGTTTTGAACCGTCATCCTTTCACTCCTCATCTACCATATCGTATAAACCATAATATGTAGAGAGTGTGAAGATGATAAAAAAAAATCGCCCTCATTCAGCAAGGAACGAGGGCGATTTTTACTTCTTATGCTTCGAACTTCTTAAAGACAAGTGCTGCGTTATGACCACCAAATCCAAGAGAATTGCTTAGAACCACGTTTACATCTTGCTTACGTGCTTCATTTGGAACGTAATCTAAATCACATTCTGGATCCGGTGTTTCATAGTTAATGGTTGGCGGAATCAATCCGTCTTTAATAGCTTTAACAGAGAAAACAGCTTCTACTGCGCCAGCCGCTCCGAGCATATGACCAGTCATCGATTTCGTTGAACTAATCGCTACATGCGAAGCATGAGCACCAAATACTTCTTTAATGGCCATTGTTTCGTACTTATCATTTGCATCTGTACTCGTACCATGAGCATTAATATAATCAACGTCTTCCGGACGTAAGCCCGCATCTTCAATTGCTTTTCTCATCGCACGTGCGGCACCTTCTCCGCCAGGTGCTGGAAGTGTAATATGGAAGGCATCACCTGTAGCACCGTATCCGACGATTTCCGCATAAATATGGGCACCACGTTTTTGCGCATGCTCTAATTCCTCAAGTACTAAAATACCAGAGCCTTCTCCCATAATAAAACCGCTACGGTTTTTATCAAATGGGCGACAAGCTATGCTTGGATCTTCATTTGTTGATAATGCCTTTGCAGAGCAAAATCCTGCAACTGACATGTTCGTAATTGGCGCCTCTGCCCCACCTGTAATCATAGCAATTGCATCTCCGCGTTGAATTGCTTTGAATGAATCACCGATTGAGTTTGCACCTGATGCACAAGCTGTTACAGTACAAGCATTAATCCCTTTTGCTCCTAAAATAATGGACACTTGCCCTGCAGCCATATCTGGAATTAACATCGGAACGAAGAAAGGACTGACACGACGTGCGCCTTTATTCATGTAAGTAGTAAACTGCTCTTCATATGTTTCCATACCACCGATACCAGATCCAATCCAAACTCCAATATCTGCAGCATTTTCTTCTGTTATTTCTAATTTTGCATCTTCCACAGCCATCTTGGCAGCAGCAACTGCAAATTGTGTAAAACGATCCATTTTACGTGCTTCTTTTTTATCGATAAACTCTTCTACTTGAAAATCATTAATTTCAGCAGCAACTTTTGCTGTAAATTGCTCTGCATCTAGACGTGTAAGAGGTCCTATTCCTGATATTCCATTACGAATACTATTCCAAGAAGCTTCTACACTATTACCAACTGGTGTAACAGCGCCTAATCCAGTAATAACTACGCGTTTTGGTTCCATAACTTTAACGACACCCCTTTAAATTATTTGCCCCAACGAATAACGACTGCACCCCATACTAAGCCGCCGCCAAATCCAACTAGTACAATAACATCATCATCTTTAATTCTACCATTATTTAGTTCTTCCACAATTGCAATAGGAATAGAAGATGCAGACGTATTTCCGTATTTTGCAACCGTTTTACTCATCTTTTCTTCTGGAAGACCCAAACGTTGTCTTGAAGATTCCATAATTCTAATATTTGCTTGATGTGGTACGAGAAAATCTACGTCTTCTTTTGTTAATCCTGCTTTTTCAATAACAGAAATTGCAGAATCCCCCATTTGGCGAACGGCAAATTTGAACACTTCTCTACCATTCATGATGATATGTTTTTGTTCATCTTCATATAAATGCTTACCGCCGCTTCCATCCGCTCCAAGTTCGAATGAAAGAATTCCTCTACCTTCAGAAACAGGACCGATAATGGCAGCTCCTGCACCGTCACCAAATAAGACTGCCGTATTACGATCTGTCCAGTCTGTAATCTTAGATAACTTTTCTACCGCTACCACTAACACATTCTTATAGGTTCCAGATTCAACAAATTGCTTAGCCGTAATCATACCATACATAAAACCGGCACACGCTGCACTAATATCCATGGCCGCAGCATTCTTAGCACCTAGTTTTTCTTGAATCATACATGAAACCGTTGGAAATGGTTGATCAGGCGTTACAGTAGAAACTAAAATTAATTCTATATCTTCAGCGCTGATTCCTGCATCTTTAATTGCTGCTTCAGCTGCTTTTAAGGCCATATCTGACGTATTTTCATCATCACCTGCAATGTGACGTTCTTCAATGCCTGTTCTCGTACGAATCCACTCATCTGAAGTTTCTACTATCTTTTCAAGATCGTGATTTGTGAGCACCTTTTCTGGCACATGTCTTCCGATTCCTACTATTCCAGCATTCACGCTGCACTCCTCCAATTTATATCAATTATTATGACTTGGTACTAATTTTAGCGAAAAAAAATCCATTTGTCTAGAAAAAGTAATAGTGTATTCTTTCTATCCGTTTCTCCTGATCCTCCTTTCCTTACAAATCATACAGATACTTATATTGCAGAATATGATGTTTTTGTTCTTGCAGGCCTTGTTCGATTGTATACATAGGTTCATAATCAAAACGTTTTTCTCTTTTATACCTTCCCTTTTCCAGTTGTTCTACTGTACCACCTAGTATTCTTATCCCTTTTTCCCATGCATCCTCCTCCTTGCCTTCTACATGAAATGTTCCACACTGCTTTGAACTGCTGCACTGAAATAAACATGCAGCTACATCTTCGACAAATATAACATCATCCATGCACTCCGTTACAACAGGAATCGTTTCTTGACGTAGCTGTGCTTCCAATAGTTGTTGAAAAACCATGGACCGCGGCTGCCATGGACCATAAACCGCCGGCACACGAAGAATAAGATAGTTGGGTAAAGCCTCCACTTGTTTTTCTAATGTTGCAAAAGAAGAATTATTAGAATCTCCATTTTCTATATTGCGGGGAATGGATGACAGGAATACAACTCGTTTAGACTGGCCCTCATACAAATTCAAAAAGCTCTTACTATCAAATTTATCATGACTATTTGGATTCAAATAACAAATAAAGATACAATCTACTTCTTGATTCCATTCATTCCGTTCCTGCACACAATGATAGGTAAAACCTGCATTTCTACCAATCAGTAGCATTTTTTCCTCGCTCCACTTCGAAAAGTGTTGCAAGTCCTCTACGCCTAAACCAATTACTTCAATTCCCTCCTGCAGCAATCGCTTGACGAGGGAATATCCAATAAACGTAAATGCTCCTACTACCATTACACGCTTCATTTTTTTCCTCCTCTCGTATGATTTTCATATATCTACGTATGTAGCAAGCCCCTTATGTAAGGAGCTTGCTACAATTTTTCATAATTTCTATAAAACTGACTGATGGCATCAGTCATATTGTATTTGCTTTCAGGAAAGTGAAAAAGAAGAAATACGTCACCTGTCTTACTATGAAATTGTTCGAAATCTCGAATTACCATTTTTCGTTCATTCTTTTCATGAATCGGAACCAATAATTGTACTGGAATGGAAGAAGGATTGTTTTGAAATGTTTTCGAAGAAATCGCTTGGATCATATTGTCTTCCGATTGATAAGCAATCGTTAGTTCTCGCAAGAGCCGCTTATAAAAAAACTTATGCTCCTTTTCCAGTTCAATATGACGCGGAAGATGTAAACAAGGATTTAGTAGTACGGCAGACCGAATATAAGATGGATTACTATGCATGATTTGCAAGGCAACAAGTGCCCCCATCCCTTCTGCTATAATATGAATGTTTTCATTTAATATTTCCTGTTTCATTACAACATGATACAAACGCTTTGCAAGTGTAACGGCAGCATCACTCCCCCAGTTCCGTCCATATAAATTTGAAGTAAAAATCGTATATCCTTTTCTAACTAAAGCGTCTAAGAGCCTTGCTTTACCATGATGCTGCATCCATAAACTTGTACGATTATCAACAAAATGATTATAATCACCGAGTAATAAAATTCCAAATCCATTCGGCCGATCTGACAAATGAATGACACACGGTTCATTTTCTAAAGTAAAGAAACGCTCTGCAATGCTCATACTATCCCTTCCTTACTTACATACGTGACATATTTCCTACTAATACTGTATGTGGTAGAATGCGTTTTGCCTTCCCTAAAAAATATTTTTATAATCTTCATTCATTTGTGTTACAATAAATGAAGAATGAACAATAGGGGTGTGGAGAATATGAAATACATTTCTTCTTTTTTCTGGTCATTTGTTCTTGTACAAATGGCAAGCTATGTAATTAGCAGTATGACTAGTACGAAATACGACTTTACACAATCTACACTTATGTCGGTTGTAATCACTGTATTAATTCTTCTTATTGCAAGCTTAGTTCCAAACGAACCTTCCAAACAACATTAATAAAAAAAGGCTGACAATATGTCAGCCTTTTTTATATCTATTTACTTTGTTTTCACTGACAACTCTCCTTTTTCAGCATCTATAACCACCGTACTATCATCATGAATAGTACCGGCTATTAACTCCCGTGCCAGCTTTGTTTCCACTTGTCGTTGAATAAATCGTTTTAATGGACGCGCTCCGTATGCCGGATCAAATGCTGAATCTGCAATAAATTGTTTTGCTTCTACTGATAATGTAATCTGAATGTTTCGTTCTGCTAGCCGTACTCCAAGCTCTTGAATCAATTTATCAATGATGGCAAGTATTTCTTTCATCGTTAATGGCTTAAACAAAATTGTCTCGTCAACGCGATTTAGAAATTCTGGGCGGAAATGAGTACGTAATTGTTGAAAAACTTGCTTACGTGCTTCTTCTTTTATACTGCCATCATCCGCACGTCCTTCTAATAAATAATGAGATCCAATATTAGATGTCATAATAATAACCGTATTTTTGAAATCAACTGTTCTTCCTTGCGAATCGGTAATACGCCCATCATCTAGCATCTGCAATAAAATATTAAATACTTCTGGATGTGCCTTTTCAATTTCATCTAGTAGGATAACTGAATACGGTTTGCGCCGAACGGCTTCCGTCAGTTGACCGCCCTCTTCATAACCAACATATCCTGGAGGCGCTCCGACAAGACGGGAGACAGAATGTTTTTCCATGTATTCAGACATATCGATACGAATCATGTGCTCCTCACTATCAAACAAAGACTGTGCAAGTGTTTTAGCAAGTTCTGTTTTACCAACACCTGTTGGACCAAGAAATAAGAAGGAACCAATAGGGCGATTCGGATCTTTAATACCTGCACGTGCACGAAGTACCGCATCCGCTACAAGCTGAACAGCTTCTTCTTGTCCCACGACACGCTGCGACAAAATGTCCTCTAAGCGAAGAAGTTTTTCCCGTTCTCCTTCTACTAGTTTGGTCACTGGAATCCCTGTCCAACGCGACACAATGGAGGCAATTTCTTCTTCTGTTACTTCTTCCCGAAGTAAGCGGTTATCACTTTGCTTTTCTGTTGCTTCTTCTTCCGCTTGCTTAATTTCTTTCTCAAGCGCTGGAATGCGCCCGTGCCGAAGTTCCGCAGCTTTATTTAAATCATATTTTCCTTCTGCTTCCTCTAAATCACGTCGAAGGGCTTCAAGTTGTGTACGCAATTCACGAACATGCTGAATTTCACCCTTTTCTTGCTGCCACTGTGCCCGCATCGTATGAGCTTGATCCTTCCACTCTGCTAGTTCACGGCGCAAAGCATCAAGACGTTTCTTACTTCCTTCATCCTTTTCCTTGCTAAGTGCTGCTTCTTCAATTTCGAGTTGCATAATTCGTCTTGTTACCTCGTCAAGCTCTGTTGGCAATGAATCAATTTCAGTACGAATTGTTGCACACGCTTCGTCCACTAAATCGATTGCTTTGTCTGGTAAAAAGCGATCAGAAATATATCGGTCTGATAATGTTGCTGCTGCAACTAATGCACGGTCATGAATATTTACACCATGATAAATCTCAAATCGTTCCTTTAATCCACGCAAAATAGAAATGGAATCTATGACGGTTGGTTCTTCGACGAGTACTTGTTGAAAACGGCGTTCAAGTGCTGGATCTTTCTCAATATACTTTCGATATTCATCAAGTGTTGTAGCACCAATGCAGTGAAGTTCCCCCCGTGCAAGCATTGGCTTTAGCATATTACCAGCATCCATGGCGCCTTCTGTTTTTCCAGCCCCCACGATTGTATGCAACTCATCAATAAATAGAAGAATTCGTCCTTCACTTTTTTTCACTTCATTTAATACAGCTTGTAATCGTTCTTCAAACTCTCCTCGAAACTTAGCACCCGCAACAAGAGCACTTAAGTCAAGAGAAAATACCGTTTTATCCTTTAGCCCTTCTGGAACATCTTTGCGAACAATACGCTGGGCAAGGCCTTCTACAATTGCGGTTTTCCCTACCCCTGGTTCCCCGATAAGAACTGGGTTGTTTTTCGTTTTTCTTGATAATATACGAATCACCCGGCGAATTTCACTATCACGCCCAATAACAGGATCAATTTTTCCCTGGCGTACCTCTTGTACGAGATCACGGCCATACTTTTCCAATGCTTCATACGTAGTTTCTGGATTTTGACTCGTCACGCGCTGATTCCCCCTTATTTCCATTAAAACAGTAAGCATCTGCTCTTTTTGTATATGAAACGAATGTAATAACTGAACAATATCATAGTTTTTCTTTTCATCGCATAACGCCAGCATCACATGTTCAACTGACAGATAATCATCATGTAAATGGTTTTTCTCTTGTTCCGCTCGTCCAAAAAGCTCTTCTACATTAGCGGTAATATACATCTTTCCTATTTCAGAACCCACTCCCGTAACACTTGGTTTTTTAGCAAGTAGCTTTTGTAATTGTTCTGTAAAACGAGCGATGGAGACACCAAGCTTCGTTAGTAAACGAGAGGCTAAATCCTCTTGCTCAACTAATGCGAAAAGAATATGAATCGTATCCACCTCTTGATGATGATGAGATGTAGCAATCTTCTGCGCCTTGACAAACGCTTCCTGTGTCTTTTGCGTCATTTGATTGAAATCCATATGCATACCCTTCTTTCAAAAAGTTTGACCTTTTTTGACCTTTACATGTTTATTATATTCTGTTTTGTAAATTTTACAATAAAAAGCTGTCTCTTTTTCAAAAAGAGACAGCTTTTCGTTACGGTTTTCGTTTATATGTCCATTGTCGATTATGATTACTTACATCTGGAAATACATCACCAGCTTGTAGCGTTACTTTTTGCGGATCCTTTACCATACTACCCGTTTCCCCAACTTCTACGTATTCTCCATTGTTTGGTGCTTTCTGCCCTGGTCTAAATCGATGACTTTGCCCCATTATTATATCTCTCCTTACTATTTTATCTGCCTTAGTATGTCCCGTTTTGCGCAAAAAAAAACTGACCATTCAGGTCAGCTCATAAAGGAGAGTCAAACAACTTATACGAGAAGATTACATTCATTATTATAAGCGCTTTCTTTTTTGAATGTAACCCCTTTCACAAAGTGTACATAATTTTCACTCTTTTCATGATGAAATTCAATCCTCATCTTGACTAAACTTATCTATCGCGCCTAGACAAATATGTAAACATGGACGTAATATAAAATAGAATACCAAATACTTACTAAAAAGGTGAATCTATGACTGAAAAACATTTAATCGCACTTGATTTAGATGGTACTTTACTAAAAGATGATAAAACAATTTCATTAAGAACGAAAATTGCCCTTCAAAAAGCGCGTGAATTAGGTCATATTGTTGCCATTTCAACGGGTCGACCATACCGCGCAAGCAGCCTCTACTATCATGAATTACAGCTTGATACTCCAATTGTAAATTTTAACGGTGCCTATGTACATCATCCTTTAGATGCATCATGGGGACATTATCATACTCCCCTACATGTCAGCACGTCAAAGGAAATTATTGAAGCTTGCTCTCAATTCGGTATTAAAAATATGTATGCCGAAGTAGGTGATGATGTATACGCAAATTCCAAAGATGAGGGCCTCAACCATATTTTCCAATTAGGATCACCGAGGATTTATACCGGGGATTTACTTTATATGTTAAACGATCATCCAACATGCTTGCTTATTGATGCACAGGAATCAGAGGTGGATACGATTCGCCAGCATTTAACAAACGCACATGCCGAAATCATTGATCATCGCCGGTGGGCAAGTCCTTGGCACATTATTGAAATTGTAAAAAGCGGCATGAACAAAGCGATTGGGCTTCAAAAGCTAACGGAGTATTATGGAATACCGAAGGCAAATGTCATTGCATTTGGTGATGAAGACAATGATCTTGAAATGATTGATTTTGCTGGACGTGGAATTGCAATGGGAAATGCGATTGACCGGCTTAAATTAATTGCCAATGATGTTACCCTTACAAACGAAGAAGATGGCATCGCCATTTATTTAGAAAATCTCCTTAACTTGAAATAAGTTCCAATTGTAATTTATTATTTCTGACACATACTATATTTGACACATCCATACCGTGTGTCCCATATAGTATGTAAATTGCTTGAACTGGGGGAATAATGATGGGTAAAAAAAACAAGTCGAAACGTTTTATCCAACAAGGTTGTGACTCTGTAAGCAAGCATGATGAACAGTTTCCATATCGACATACTCTTGCCGAAGCAGAAGCTGAAAAGATGAGAAATCAATCCTTTTCCGGAGGTTTCTAATGGGGAATATGCTCTTTCAACAAGCTAGAGATGCAGTAGGACATGCAGTTTCGTGTAATGATTCCAATGAGCAACCGGTTCTTATCGAAAAAGCTAAAAATGCACTTTCCTCTGCCTACAGTAATTCAACAACTGCTGAAAAACAGCAGCTACGCCAATTGCAACAGGAACTACAAGCAATTGAACACATTCACTAAGAGGGCAATTGCCCTCTTTTTCCTCTTCTAATCCTTACGAAACAAACCAAAAACTGATTCTGTATGAACAACATTCGTAAAAGCACGAGGGTCAACAGCTTCAATAATTTTCATTAATTCATATAACTCGTACCGTGAAAATACAATCATAAGCAATTCCTTCTGACTATTTGTATATGCTCCGGTTGCCGGAACCGTTGTAATTCCCCGAACGAGATTCGATTGAATCGCTTTGCGTAACGCACCGCCTTGCTGGGTTACAATAAACGCCGTGAGCTTTACGTAACGTGTGTGAATCGTATCAATAACACGTGTAGACGCATACAAGGAAACAAGTGTGTATAAAGCCTTCTCCCAACCAAAAAGCGCCCCTGCACATAGAATAATGATGGCATTAAAAAGGAAAAAATATGTTCCAATCGGCTTTCCTTTCTTATGAGACACGATCATTGCAATAATATCTAATCCGCCGGTAGATGCCCCCCATTTCAAAGCCAAACCTGTGCCAATCGCAACAATTACACCACCAAATACGGCATTTAAAATAATATTATCCGATACGCTTTGTACAGGGATTATTTCTAGAAATAACGTAGTAAATACAATGCTTAAAAAGCTAAAAAAGGTAAATGATTTTCCTACCTGTTTCCAAGCAACGAAAACAATAGGAATATTAAACAAAA
>NZ_JBXKMX010000053.1:0-60256 GCF_056992975.1 Ectobacillus sp.
CCTGCCTGTCACGCAGGAGGTCGCGGGTTCGAGTCCCGTCCGGACCGCCATTTGGCTCGGTAGCTCAGTCGGTAGAGCAGAGGACTGAAAATCCTCGTGTCGGCGGTTCGATTCCGTCCCGAGCCACCTTTTATTATACAACTTCATTATTCCGCAGTAGCTCAGTGGTAGAGCAATCGGCTGTTAACCGATCGGTCGTAGGTTCGAGTCCTACCTGCGGAGCCATGGCCCGTTGGTCAAGCGGTTAAGACACCGCCCTTTCACGGCGGTATCACGGGTTCGATTCCCGTACGGGTCATTTTAGAAAATCAGTGCAGAAAACAGCACTGATTTTTTTAATATGTATAAATAAATTATTAGACATAGATAAATTAAAAAATAAATCATAAAAAATCCAACGGATTATAAATTTCCATAATTTAACTCATATCATTTATCAAAAAACGAAATGAAATATATTCTTCCGGTTATACTACTAAATGCAAGGAGGGATATTTCATGACAGCCATTAGAGATGTAATGAGTACGAATATAGCGTATTGTACTTCAGTAGACAATGTATTTGAAGCAGCAACCAAAATGAAACAAGAGGATGTTGGGATTATTCCGGTTGTAGATAATAATCGTTTAATAGGGCTTGTAACTGACCGAGATATAATCTTACGGGGTCTAGCTGAAAAGCATCCTGGGTCTGAGAGTATTACAGAAGTGATGAGTACGAACGTAATAAGTGTATCGCCAGATGAGCCAGTAGAGAGAGCAACAGAATTGATGGCACGTTATCAAGTCAGACGCCTTCCAGTTGTTGAGCATGATAAGTTAGTTGGTATGGTATCACTTGGAGATTTAGCTGTTGAAGGATTTGCAGATGATCAAGCGCAATTTGCCCTTAGTCAAATTTCTGAAGATCATCATGAAACGATCTAAGATATAATCAGTACTTAAAAAATAACCAAAAAGATATGTATCTTTTTGGTTATTTTTTTTAGTGAATTCAGAAATTAAAAAAATAAATATGATATGATAATGCTAATCCATGTATATATCTAGAAAACCTTAGTTTATATTAGTATTATTTAGGTATTTAAGATTACAAGAACAAAAGTGTTTTACCCCAATTACATATATTATTAAAAAAATATATTGCATATTTGTGTAGAAATATTCATGGAAGAAGGATGAAATAGGGGGCTAAAATGATTATGGTAGAAAATGAGCCGAACTGGATGTTAGTTACAGAAAACTTTACATCACCTACAACGTTTTCGGATTTACTTTATTTACTTATTCCTAATCGTACTGAAAAAAGCGGATACGATAGTCATGTTTTATCGTGGAAAGAAAAGGAGTTCTACAAAAAAGATACGATTCTTCCATTTATTCAGTTTGGATTGGAGACAATGAAGGAACTTCCGAAATTCAGCAAAGATGAAATGCCTACAATACTTCGAATTGTTCGTTTATGTCAAGAAGCAAGATGGTATGAACAAGCTTATAACTTATTAAAGGAACAACAAATGCTTCCTTTTATTTTTAATTCATTAGAAATAGAGATTTGGGATGACTTTACGAAAGCGGCTGCATGGAATTATATAATTGTAAAACAGAAAGCTCTCAGTCTAGAAGAATGTGATCATGCGATATGGGAAAAAATAAAATATGATTTAAGTTGGATTCCTTCCTATCCCTACTTAGCATCAGAAAAAGAAATAATAGAATGTAAGTTACTTTTTTTATGTCGGGAAGCACGTGACATGGATATAAATAAGTTTGAAGAATTATTAATGGAGCTTGCTATTTATTGTAATTCTACAATTTCAAATTTATATACATACAATCTCGTCGAAACTTATAAACGATGTATAAGTTATTTAGAAAACCATATAGAAAATCGGATGATTATAGCTTGTCACTACGCGATACTAGCTCAGTTAGCAGAATTTTTTTATGAACCCTATCAATTTATTATGGATGATTATGTGGAAGTTATGAGAGATATGATGGCTCATTTAAATTCTTCATTATATGAAAAATATAAAGAGTTTATAGGAACACTACTATCCTATCTTCCATTTTATCAATTGATTCAGGTACCACAACAAATAGATTATTTTCAGGAAATATTAAATATGAGCAGAGGGATCCCTTATAAGGAGGAGTTACTTCGTGAATATGTATTTTCACAAGTAATGGATAAAACAAACGGCTTTTTAAACACCTTTTACTATAATAACTGTCAAAGCATCGTTGAAGAAATTATTAGTTATTGGTGCACGGACGAGCAAAGAAGTTTGCTTCAAATTACTTATCACACGAACAAAATAATTTCACACTAAAAGTAAAAACTCATCTGCTAAAGATGAGTTTTTATAAATAAGATATGGATTTAAACTAGTTTAATGCAATCGACGAATGTTTTATCCTCTGCTCGTTTCCCAAACAGGTGACTGACTGGGAATGATAAGTAATATGGCGATGAAGAAGACGGCAAACATAGAGGACATGTGCATTCCATTTTCTATTATGGATACTACGCCGACTGCAATAATATATGATAATTTATATATAATGGATAACAAAGATGTAAGCTTTAGCTGTAACCATTCCATGAAGATTTCACATAAAACAAACGAAACTAGGATGATTAAGAAAGCGAGACTTGCATTAAAGATAAACAAACAGCAAATCAGTCCAAATAATGATAATAATTCTAATAATATAGGTAAATCTTTCATTGAATCTAACCTCCAAGAAGGTTTGTAAAAATCCTATTTTAATGTTGTAAATAAGGAAGGGGATTTATGGCATTTGATTTTGCGAAATTCCATTCTCCTTTGTGGAGTTCAAAGTGTAAATGCTGTCCCGTTGCTTCTCCCGTGCTTCCCATATACCCAAGAACTTGTCCTTGGCTAACGGTATCTCCTTCGCTTACATAACGGTTTTTCATATGAGCATACACGGTTGTATATAACTGACCGTTAATATGATGAGTAAGAAATACTACATTTCCGTAGCTTGTAGAATAGTAGGAACGGCTGACCGTACCAGAAGCTGCAGCAAGAATTTGGATATTTCCTGGCGCTGCAATATCGACACCATAGTGCATACTACCCCATCTTGGACCGAAATCACTCGTAACAATTCCACCAGAAGCAGGCCAATGTAAGATAGAAGAAGTCTGTGATGTGGAAGTTGGACTAGAACTAGAAGTAGTTACATTCTGCGAAGTAGAAAGATAATCTTTAGAAACATATCCATCATTTCCATTGTAACGAACTTTGTACCAATTTCCTGATTGCCCCGTTACTTCTACTTTTTGACCACTTGATAAGACATCAATAATGTTATAGTTTGTGCCAGGTCCTGTTCTGAAACGTAAACTATCTGCATTTACATAAAATGTAGATGTTGATTGAACAGAAGATGAAGTGGAAGTAGAAGAATTAGAAGAAGTAAGAAAAGCTTTACTTACATAGGCAGCCTGGTTGTTATATGTAATTTTGCACCAGCCATTGTTTTCAGATTCAACTGTAACTTCATCGCCATTACTTAACATTCCTATAATAGAGGAACTAGTACTTGCATCGCTACGAACACGTAGTGCATCTGCTGTTACTTTGTACTTAGAAGAAGAAACTGTAACATAATCTTTGCTTACATAGGCTTCTTGATTGTTATATTGAATTTTGTACCAATTACCGCTTTCGCCTAAAATGGTAACGTTGCTTTGATTTGGTAAGGCACCAATTACGCTATCATTTGTACTAGGACCAGTTCGAACATTTAAATAGGTTGCATTTACAGTTCCAACAGTATTACTGCTTGCTTGCACAGAATCTACAACGAAAGGTAAAGCCGCTAGTGCGACGGAAGAAACGAAAAGAGTTCTAGCTTTCATAGCAATTCCTCCTATTATACTAATAATTGAATAAAAGATTATATATAAAAACGATAGTAATAAATTTAATATGTATCATCTCTATATATATTATTCTATTAATTTAATTATTTTTCAATATATTTATAATAGTTTTTGTTATTTTTAACATTATTCTGTCATTGTTTATAAAAATAACAAAAAAATATCATAAAAATGTAACATAACCCAATTGACAGTTCGTGATCAAGAACAAATCCTGGATTTAGACATAAAAACTAGATAATTTAAGAAGATTGCGAAGAAAATACCTTTATTTTGCCAAGCTATAGTTCCTATGTAAGGTAAAAAAGTTGCGGGAATTACAACGTAATGTTACAATAAGTTCACAATTTAATGAGATTGCTAGGGGAGCTGGTGTTGCCGGCTGAGAGGAGACCGAAAGTCCATGACCCTTTTACCTGATCTAGATAATTCTAGCGGAGGAAAGCAAACGGACGATGAAACTAAAGCCCACTTTCCAGTCGTGAATAATGGGGCTTTTTTTATTTGTTTATATCTTTTCCACTAGGGGTGCTAACTGAGCTGAGAGAGGTGATTTGCCTTAACCCTTATGAACCTGATCTAGGTAATGCTAGCGAAGGGAAGTGATGTATGACAATGAATGATATCCATTGTTTGCAGCCGCTTCTTTATGAGAAAGCGGCTTTTTGTATGCCATACAGAGTTATTAAATAGAAAGAGGGATTTTTCATGAAATTTTGTGATGAACTATATGAGAGGTCAGAGCCAGTATGGAAGATGATTTATGAACACCCGTTTGTAACAGGTATTGGTGATGGAACACTTGACCATAGTAAATTCCAATTTTATATCATCCAGGATTATTTGTACTTACTAGATTATGCGAAGGTATATGCTCTAGGCGTTGTAAAAGCAACAGACCCTGCTGTTATGGGGAAATTTGCAAAGCAAATTGACGCTATTTTAAATGGTGAGATGAACTTGCATAGGCAATATGCACAGCGTCTTGGAATCAATCTACAGGAGTTAGATGAGGCGAAGTCTGCATCAATGAACTTAGCGTATTCCCATTATATGCTTTCCGTATCTCAAAGCGGGACGCTTGCAGAGTTAATTGCATCATTACTTCCTTGTATGTGGAGCTATTGGGAAATAGGAAAGCGCTTAAGTGTAATTGCTGGTAGTGTGGATCATCCATTTTATGGAGAGTGGATTCGCGGCTACAGCTCAAGTGAATACGGTGAACTTTGCATTTGGATGATTGATTTGCTAAATGAAATTGCGGAAGAGAAAAGTAAACAAGAGCTACTTCATTTAGAAGAAATATTTATGAATACAAGTCGTTTTGAATATTTGTTCTGGGATATGGCGTACCGTAAGGAGATGTGGGGATTTGCAGAGCATCGTACAATTTCATAATGTTTCATTTGCTTATGAGGGAGAAAAACAGTCCATTTTACAAAATCTCCATTTTGACGTAGAGCCCGGACAATTTATTAGCATTATTGGACCAAGTGGCTGTGGAAAAAGTACTATTTTTCGGTTGTTAACAGGTCTTGAGAAAGCTACTGCAGGGGAAATTACGATACAAAACGTCACAGGCGGAAGCAGTGCGGTTGGCTATATGCCACAATCAGATTTGTTATTGCCATGGCGTACGATTTTAGAAAATGCAGCTCTTTCTTTAGAGTGCCAAGGAATGAAAAAAAAGCAAGCTCAAAACAGGGCAATGGAATATTTGGAAAAATTCGGGCTGCGTGGTTATGAGCAGAAGTATCCAAAAGATTTATCAGGTGGTATGCGTCAGCGTGTCTCGTTTCTTCGTACCTTTTTAACAGGGAGCGATCTTCTTTTACTTGATGAACCTTTTAGTGCATTAGATGCTATTACGAAGCTAAGTTTGCAAGAATGGTTATATGAGCAATGGTTGAAATGGAATAAAACTATTTTATTTATTACACATGATGTGGAAGAAGCATTGTTCCTATCACAGCGAATATTTGTTGTAACAGAGAAGCCAATTTCAACCATGCAGGTATTCAATGTTCCTTTACCAAAAGAACGGTGCAGACAAGATATTAATCGACCAGAAATACTACAATTGAAAGAAACATTACTTGGTATGCTACAAGGCAAGGTGAAACAATGAAAAAGCTAAATTATTACGTTCCTTCTATTCTTGTTGTAATTATTTTTTTAATTGTATGGGAAATTGGAGCTAGAATTGTAGATGCGATGTATATTTTGCCACCGCCTAGCGCCATTTTTCAAAAAATATGGGTACTACATTCCATTTTATTAACAGTTCATCTTCCTGCAACGTTAACTGTGGTTGGGATTGGGTTAGCCATTTCCATCGTGCTAGGAGTTGGACTAGCAGTTGCTATGAGCTTACATCCTGCAGTGGAGCGTGCATGTTATCCGCTTCTCGTTGCTTCGCAAACGATTCCTGTTACAGCGTTGGCTCCGTTATTCGTGCTTTGGTTTGGTTATTCGATTTGGAGTAAGGTAGTTGTAACCGTGCTCATTGCCTTTTTTCCTATAGCGGTGAACACGTATGATGGGTTTCGAAGCACAAAACGAGAATGGGAGGAGCTTCTTACTACGTTTGGGGCTTCAAACATAGATATCTTCTTTAAGCTAAAATTACCAGCATCTCTGCCGTTCTTCTTTTCAGCCTTAAAGGTAGCTGTTCCCTTTAGTGTTATAGGAGCTGCGATTGGAGAATGGTTAGGAGCAGAAGAAGGACTTGGCTATTTTAGTAAGCGAATGATGACACAGCTTGATGGCGCTGGTGTGTTTGCTCCTATTTTCATTTTGTCATTAGTAGCCATTATTTTTGTATTTATTGTTTCATTGCTTGAGAAAAAATTTGTAAGCTGGAGGAAAGATTCATGAAACGATTTATTATTATTGCTATTAGTTTGTTATTAATGGTTTCACTTATTGGTTGTTCAAATGGTGGTACTGCAAAGAAAGAGAAAGAAGTTACAGTCATGTTAGATTGGTATCCAAATGCTGTGCATAGTTTTATTTATGCAGCTATCGAGAAAGGATACTTTAAAGAAGAAGGCGTGAAGGTTAATGTGAAATTCCCTGCAAACCCTACAGATCCATTAACATTGGCAGCTGCAGGAAAGGTTACGTTAGGAATTTACTATCAACCAGATGTTGTGATAGCAAGATCGAATGAAGGAATTCCCGTAAAGTCAGTAGGGGCTATAGTAAGATCACCGCTAACCCGCGTTGTTTCCTTAAAAGATGCTGGTTTTAAGTCACCAAAAGATTTAGAAGGAAAAACAGTTGGATATCCAGGTACACAGCTTAGTGAAGAATATGTAAAAACAATGGTAAAACAGGATGGAGGAAATCCTGATAAGGTAAAGCTTGTTGATGTTGGATTTGATTTAATCTCTGCATTAACGACGAAAAAGGTTGATGCAATTACAGGTGCCTATATTAATCATGAAGTACCATTATTAAATAAACAAGGTTTTCAAACAACAACCTTTAATCCTTCTGATTATGGTGTACCAAATTATAATGAACTTGTATTTGTTGCAGGTGATCAAACATTAAGTAAAGACCGTGATGCAGTGGAAGCATTTTTACGCGGTGCAAAAAAAGGATATGAATTTACAAAGAAAAATCCAGATGAAGCATTACAAATCTTGTTAAACAATCAAGAAAAACAAAACTATCCTTTAGATTCACAAGTAGAAAAAGAAAGTATGAATATTTTATTGCCAAAAATGGAAACAAGTGATGGCCCATTTTTATCTCAAACTGCAGCATCGTGGACCGAGCAAAATAAATGGTTAAAAGATAAAGGAATGACAAAACAAGTTGTACCTGCTAATGAATTATTTGAAAATGTATTAAAGTAGGAGAACGGTATGAAAAGGGAACTTCACGTCATTTCAAATGGAACATTATCTTTTGCGGAATTTGCAGATTTAGCAAGTCAAATTCAAGGTGCAGTTGATTTTTTTCATATTCGAGAGCGAGAAAAAACGTCGAGAGAATTATTTGAAGGTGTGAAGCTTCTTCTTGATAAAGGAATCCCAGCTGAAAAAGTAGTTGTGAATGATCGCGTTGATATAGCTCTGCTTCTTGGTATCTCGCGTGTACAAGTTGGTTATACGAGCGTGGATGTTAGTGTGTTAAAGAATGCATTTCCTCATCTTCATGTAGGATGTTCTGTACATTCTCTATCAGAAGCGCTCCAAGTAGAGCAAAAAGGGGCCGATTCCGTTTTATATGGTCATCTTTTTCAAACTCGATCTAAGGCAGGTATGCCAGCTAGAGGATTAGATGAAATTACAAATATTGCACAAAGACTGATAATTCCTACATATGGGATAGGCGGCATCGCACCAGAAAACGTAGCAACTGTGTTGAATACTGGAGTAAAAGGGTTTGCTGTTATGTCTGGAATTATAGAGGCAAAAAATCCGGTAGAAAAAGCAAATGCATATAGAAATTCTATCCGAAAGTGGGAGAAGCAAGATGAAGAAAACATATGATAGCATCATTGTGGGCGGCGGTATTATTGGTAATTCTATTGCACATTTTCTTTCTGAAAGAGGCTACAAGGTTGCTATTGTGGAAAAAGGTAAAATAGCGTCTGAAGCTTCTAGAGCTGCAGCTGGCTTACTCGGGGTACAAGCAGAATGGGATGAATATGATCCTTTATTTGATCTTGCTCGGAAAAGCAGAGCTATGTTTGCACCTTTGTCAAAACAATTGCGAGAAAAAACAGGGATAGATATTGGCTACGAGGAAAAAGGAATTTACCGTATTGCGCAAAGCGATGAAGCAGCTGCAAAGCTTATGGAAATCATGAAATGGCAAAAGCAAACAGGAGAAGAATCACATTTCCTATCGGGGGAAGAATTGAGGGAAAGAGAGCCTAACCTTTCTGATGCGGTAGTTGCAGCTGTATATCATCCGAATGATGGCCATGTCATCGCACCAGAGTTAGCAAAAGCATTTGCCCATTCTGCTGCGATATCTGGCGCTGATATTTTTGAGCAGACAGAGGTATTTGATATTAAAGTAGAGAACAATCGTGCAACGGGAGTCGTTACATCAGAAGGAGTAATGTTAAGCGATTCTGTCATTATTGCGTCTGGTTCATGGAGTACAAAGCTGCTTCGTCACTTTGATCCAAGCTGGGGTACGTATCCAGTAAAGGGTGAAATCATTGCTGTCAAAAGCTTTAAACCATTATTATCTATCCCGGTATTTGAAGATGGATTTTACATTGCACCTAAACGTAATGGACGTTACATTATTGGGGCAACTGTTAAACCTCATACGTATAACAAAGCTGTTAGCGTAGAAAGCATCCAATATTCAATGGAGAGAGCACTACACATTTTACCTGAACTAAAGAATGCCGAGTGGGAAACAGCATGGGCTGGTCTAAGACCACAATCGAATCATGGAATGCCGTATATCGGAAAGCATCCTGATATTCCAGGATTGTATACGTGTACAGGTCATTTTCGTAATGGAATTTTGTTAAGTGCAATTTCAGGAATTTATATGGCAGATTTAGTAGAAGGAAAGCAACAAAATGATTTACTCCATTCCTTTATTGGGGAGGGAAGCAAGTGAAGCTTAACGTTAATGCAAAGGAAATTACAATTCCAGATACGGTTACGACAGTAGAGTTTTTATTAGAGCATTTAGGGTTATCCAATAAAATTGTTGTGGTGGAAAGAAACCATTTTATTTTAGAAAAAGAACAACATGCAGGCGAAGGATTATTTGATGGAGACCAAATAGAGATTGTGACTTTCGTAGGAGGCGGTTGATATGTTAAACATTGGTTCATTTTCATTTGAATCTAGATTACTATTAGGAACAGGAAAATTTAAGGATTATGATGAACAAAGCAAAGCAATTGAAGTTTCTGAAGCGGAAATTTTAACGTTTGCAGTTCGTCGTATGGATATTTATGATGGCTCACAACCAAATCTATTAGAAAAAATTGATGTTACAAAGTATACACTTTTACCAAATACGGCAGGAGCAAAAACAGCAGAAGAAGCAGTGCGTATTGCAAAACTTGCAAAAGCATCTGGTCTTTGCCATATGGTGAAGGTGGAAGTGATTGGTGATGATAAAACCCTTTTACCGGATCCGTTTGAAACATTAAAAGCAAGTGAAGCCTTGTTAGCAGAAGGTTTCACAGTTCTTCCTTATGTATCAGATGATGTTGTATTAGCAAAACGATTACAAGAGCTTGGCGTTCATGCAATTATGCCTGGTGCATCACCAATCGGTTCAGGTCTAGGAATCGTGAATCCACTTAATATCAAATTCATTATTGAACAGGCAACTGTTCCAGTTATTGTGGATGCAGGTATTGGAAGCCCAGCAGATGCAGCCTTTGCAATGGAACTTGGTGCCGATGGGGTGCTTCTCAATAGTGCTGTTTCAGGAGCAACGGACCCAGTAAAAATGGCTGAAGCTATGAAACTAGCAATACGTGCAGGACGACTTGGTTTTGAAGCAGGAAGAATTTCTCGCAAGCGCTATGCAACAGCAAGCAGTCCAATTGAAGGAATAAGCGTCCTTGAATAGCCGATATTCTCGCCAAATTTTATTTTCTCCGATTGGCGAAAAGGGACAAGAGCTACTGCGCGAGAAACATGTACTGATTATTGGAGCCGGAGCACTCGGTAGTGGAAATGCAGAAATGTTAGCACGGGCAGGTGTTGGTAAGCTTACAATTGTCGATCGTGATTATATAGATTGGAGTAATCTACAGCGCCAACAGCTGTATGCGGAACAAGATGCAATCGATCATTTGCCAAAAGCAATTGCAGCAAAAAATCGACTTGAACGAATTAATCATGAAGTTGAAATAGATGCGGTTGTAACGGATGTAACAGCAGAGAGTTTAGAAGATTTTAGTCGTGATGTTGATGTAATCGTTGATGCAACAGATAATTTTGAAATTCGTTTTCTGATTAATGATGTTTCGCAAAAACATCGAATTCCATGGGTATATGGTGCATGTGTAGGGAGCTATGGATTATCGTATACCATTGTGCCAGGAGAAACACCGTGCTTACATTGCTTATTACAATCTATCCCCCTTGGCGGAGCAACCTGTGATACGAATGGGATTATTGCCTCGGCTGTATCACAAGTTGTCTCATATCAAGTGACGGAAACATTAAAGCTGCTCATAGGAGATCATAAGGCACTAAGACGTAATCTCGTATCATTTGATCTTTGGAGTAATGAACATGCTTCTTTAGATGTGCAGCGCTTAAAAAAGGCTGATTGTCCATCGTGCGGCGTACAAGCAAGCTACCCTTATTTGAAAAAGGAAAATGAATCAAAAATGACTGTCTTGTGTGGACGAGATACGGTACAAATCCGTAACCCACATAGAAATAATGTGGATTTGCAAGTATACAAGAAGACGTTACAAGGCAAAGTACACGATCTATTATGCAATGAATATGTGTTAGCGTTTTCTACAGAAGAGAAACGTCTTGTTATGTTCCGCGACGGACGTGTAATGGTTCATGGTACAAAGGATTTATTAGAGGCTAAAAGCATCTATCATCGTTACTTCGGGTAAAGCTTATGCAAACAAGTTCTTTCCGAAATACGTTACATGTTGTTATACTTAATGTAATGTTAATGAAGTTAAGGAGATGAACGTATGCAAGAGAATGCGGGATTGGTGCTAGAAGGCGGTGGGATGCGCGGCGTGTACACTGCTGGAGTACTCGAATTTTTTATGGAACAAAATATGTTCTTTCCTTATGTAATTGGAGTATCAGCAGGAGCATGTAATGCAGCTTCCTATCTATCACGCCAAAATGGACGAAACAAAGAAGTAAATATCGGTTATATTAATCATCCAAACTATTTATCGTATCGAAATCTATTCCGAAAAGGGCAGCTGTTTGATATGGATTTCATTTTTCAGGAAATTCCAACAGAACATGTACCATTTGATTTTGATACGTATTTTGCAGCGAATGAACATTTTGTAATCGGAGCGACAGACGTAGAAACAGGTAATCCTGTGTATTTTGAAAAGGATGGCACGCAAGAAGATGCACTAACAATGTTGCGTGCTTCTAGCTCCTTGCCTTTTATTGCCCCTGTCGTAGAGTTTCGTGATAAAAAGCTGATGGACGGTGGTATAGCAGATCCAATTCCGATTCGTAAGGCATTGCAGGACGGTGCTGAAAAAGTAGTGCTTGTTTTAACACGAAATGAAGGATATGAAAAGAAACCCTCGAAATTTAGTTGGATTGCTAAGCGCGCGTACCGGAAATACCCAAAATTAGTAGAACGGATGTTAACACGTTATCAAATCTATAATGAAACATTGCAGTATGTGGAACAGTTAGAGCAAGAAGGAAAAGTGTTTATTATACGTCCGGTTGAGCCACTTCAAGTCGGACGTATGGAAAAGGATGCACAAAAATTGGAGCAGTTGTATGAGCAAGGATATCGTGATGCACAGCGTCAAGCAGAGAAATTAAACAAATATTTAGGAGAAAAAGCATCAGCTAATTGCTGATGCTTTTTCCATTTACTTAAAGAGGACAATCGCTGACTTTATTTACCGAGACAACCATACAAGTTGATACAAAAATAATACGGCAAATAAATATACGAGTGGGTGTACATCACGAAATTTTCCCTTAGCTATCTTCATAAGCGGATAAGTAATGAATCCAAGGGATATACCCGTTGAAATACTTGATGTAAGCGGCATACTTAAAATGACGAGAAAAGCGGGAAATGCTTCATCAAATTCGTCCCAATGAATATTACGCACAGAGCCCATCATCAAACTGCCAACAATAATAAGAGAAGGCGATGTAATCGCATTTACACTAGAAACAGCATCTATGAGCGGGCTAAAGAAGGCTGCTATAGCAAATAAGACAGCAATGACGAGAGCCGTTAGACCAGTACGGCCTCCAGCCCCTACGCCTGCAGAAGATTCGATGTAAGCAGTTGTTGGACTGGTACCGAACATGGCGCCGATTGTTGTAGAGATACTATCAGAAAGAAGGGCGCGTCCTGCATGAGGTAGCTTTCCATGTTTTATCAACCCTGCTTGCTCGGATACACCAAGTAATGTGCCAGTTGTATCAAATAAGGTAACGAGTAAAAATGAAAAAACCACGCCGTATAAACCGTAATGAATAACATCTCCAATTGCTGTTATAGGATTTACCACAATTACACCACTCGGAAGAGAAGGCAGGGAAACAATTCCTTTATGAAACGAGAGTTGTCCGGTTACTAGTGAAAGAATGGATGTAAGAAGCATTCCTACAAATAAGGCACCCTTAACATTTCGAACAAGTAGGATAAGGGAAATGGCTAGGCCAGCTAAAGCAAGTAATACGGAAGGAGAATGAAAATCACCTAGCCCAACTAAATTAGTAGGGTTTTTTGTAATAATCCCTGTTAGTCGCAATCCAATAAATGCTATAAATAAACCGATTCCGGCAGTAATAGCGTGCTTAATATTTTCAGGAATAACTTCCATTAGTTTGGTTCGGAAGCTTGTTAAGGATAGAACAAGAAAAATGAGACCTGTTACAAATACTGCTGAAAATGCTATTGCAAATGTAACACCAGTATGAGCTTTCACGACAGAGTAGGCAAAATAAGCATTTAATCCCATTCCAGGAGCGATGGCAATAGGCATATTTGCAAACAATGCCATACATAATGTTCCAACAAAAGCGGCGATAATCGTTGCTGTAAATCCTTGTTGGAATGGGACGCCTGCATCGGAAAGAATAACGGGATTGACAACGACAATGTATGCCATTGTTAGAAATGTTGTAATACCAGCAATAATTTCTGTTTTTATATTTGTGTTATGGTTTGAGAGGTTAAACATAGTAAAATCCTTTCTTTTACGAATAATAATGACAACAGTAATATATATTATTCGTTATTTTAATGAATTGCAAGAAATACTTCTGTGAAATCATAGTTGGATTTTCAGGACAAAAAAACTGGAAAATCTTATATTTTTTTTATTTTACAATTACTACAATGGAGCCTTTGTGGTCATGCTAATTATGACAATTTGGTAAGGAGGCTACCATATGAAACAAATACAAACGAAACAACTACAACCCCCGCAACATCAAGAGAAACAGCCAGGGCTGGAATCCCTAATGAATCCGAAACCCGTATTTGACAATTCTCTGTACAAGGGATCAGGAAAGCTACAAGGTAAATGCGCCCTTATAACGGGTGGAGATAGCGGGATTGGTAAGGCAGTTGCAATTGCCTTTGCAAAGGAAGGCGCTAATATAAGCATTGCCTATTTCGATGAGCATGAAGATGCAAAAATGACAAAACAGCTTGTTGAATCATATGGAGTCAAGTGTGTTCTAGTTGCTGGTGATTTAAGTGAAGAAAGGCATTGTATAGAAACTGTAAAAAGCACGACTGAAAAACTGGGTAATCTACATGTTATTGTGAATAATTTAGCTGTACAATATCCACAAAATAGTTTATTAGATATTACGGCAAGTCAACTCGAACAAACTTTTCGGATAAATTTGTTTTCGTATTTTTATATAACAAAGGCAGCACTTCCCTATTTGAAGAAGGGCGATTGCATTATTAACACTGCTTCGATTACAGCATACGAAGGACATGAATCGTTACTTGATTATGCATCTAGTAAGGGAGCGATTGTATCCTTTACCCGTTCGTTATCTAAATCTCTCGTTAAGTTGGGAATTCGTGTGAATGGGGTGGCACCTGGGCCAATATGGACACCACTTATCCCATCAAGCTTCGATGCAGAGAAGGTAAGTCAATTTGGAGGAGATGTTCCAATGGGGCGACCAGGTCAGCCATGGGAGGTAGCAGGTGCTTATGTATATCTTGCTTCGCAGGATGCAACGTATGTAACCGGACAGATGTTACATGTGAATGGAGGTGTAGTGGTTAATGGGTAAAATCAGGAAATGGTCATCTCGAAGGAGTAGATGTGCGAATACCACTTTTATCGTTGTATATACTTACTATAATGGTTTCGAATGTGCAAGGAGCTGACCAGGATGATCGGTTTATAGTAATTAATCTTGCAAATAATCAATTATCCTATTTTGAAAATGGGGTGTATGTGAGAAGCTTTCCTGTGTCAACAGGAACATCAGAAACCCCTACACCAGAGGGACGCTTTTACATTAAAGACAAATATAAAAATAAAGACTACCATCGGAAGCAGATTGAGGGCGGTGCACCCAATAATCCATTAGGTACAAGATGGATGGGATTAAACTATAAGCAATATGGGATTCATGGAACGAATAAAGAATATTCAATTGGCAGCCGCGAGTCTAATGGATGTATACGAATGAATGATCGCAATATACAGTGGCTATACGAACGTACTCCACTACGAACGAGTGTAGTCATTGCCAAATTCAATGAACCAGTGGAGAAAGCTGCCCATAAATTTGGTTATCAAGTAATCAGTTGGAATAAGGAACAGGTTCATCCGAAGCAAATTGGACAAATTCGTACTTTAGATACAACCATACTATATTGGCAGGATTTCCATGGACACTTTATTCCAATAAGAGAAATGAAAGCAAATCAAAAGTTTCCGGTGTTTTCACGGCTTTATAAAGGTATGTTTAACGTAGGAAATCGCACCTATATTAGGGATTCAACACAATCTGTATCGTATGAACAAATACCAGATTATATTCTCGTAAATCAGTACAAACGAAACATAAAACATTAAATTAAAAATGCGAAATAGACCGTAACAGAAAAATCTGTTTACCGATCTATTTCGCGTAATCTTGATTATTTTATTTTTGGATTAAATATTTGGGCGAAAAGTCTGACAGCAAGTTTCCGAGCTGGTAGTTACAGTACTTTCTATCATCATTCCATCTAGAATTGAATTTTCAAACAACTCTTGTCCAGATGTATACGATTGTGATTCAGGTTTTACAATAATTGAATTTGCTTGACAATAATTATTCTGGCCCCAAAACGAACAATTGGAAACGGCGCAACGTATATCAGGCATACAATTCACCTCATTTATGGGATTTTTTATGGTTAACCATTGTAGACAAGAGGAGGGAAACCTCTTGGTAATAGTGTGAGCCGGATGTACGAAGTTCATGTATGGATATTATCTACAAGCTGAAATATGGGGAAATAGAAGTGAATTCACGAATAATTAGAAAAAAGAAACAAACTTTTACCATCTTCTAGCTATTTAAAATTAATGATATGATAAAATTACTTACAGTTCCTTTTTTACATATTCTTAACGAACAGAAAGAACATATTGCCATTTTTCTTGCAGGAAATGTATGTGATTTACAGAATTACTGTAGAAGAATGACAAATTTTGTAGTGAAACTAGAAATTTTTCAAACAGGAGAGGATATTAGGATGAGTTGGAAGCAAGCATACGAACGTTGGATTCAATCACCAGCATTAGATGAAGAAATGAAAACAGCACTTGAAAATATGAAAAACAACGAAAAAGGGTTAGAAGAATGCTTCTATAAGAACTTAGAATTCGGTACAGGTGGAATGCGAGGAGAAATTGGACCTGGTACAAACCGAATGAACATATATACGGTGCGAAAGGCATCTGAAGGGTTAGCGCGTTTTATTGAGTCGTTTGGTGAAGAAGCGAAAAAACGTGGTGTTGTCATTGCCTTCGATTCTCGTCATATGTCACCAGAATTTGCAATGGAAGCAGCAAAAACACTGGCAACACACAGCATTCAATCGTATGTTTTTGCGGAGCTTCGACCAACTCCAGAGCTATCTTTTGCAGTTCGTGAATTGCATGCTTTTTCAGGAATAGTTGTAACAGCGAGTCACAATCCTCCTGAATATAATGGATATAAAGTATATGGTGAAGATGGCGGTCAGCTTCCACCAAAAGAAGCAGACATCGTTATTGATAAAGTAAATGAAATTGAAAATGAATTGGAAATATATGTAGAATCTGAAGAATCCTTAAAAGAAAAAGGGCTTATTAAAATTATCGGTGAAGAAATGGATGAAACATATGTTTCAAAACTCAAAACAATATCTGTTCATCCTGAGCTAGCAGAAGAAATTGGTAAGGACCTTAAAATTGTATTTACACCGCTACATGGTACATCTAATAAACCAGTTCGCAAAGCATTAGATGCACTAGGCTATACAAATGTCACAATCGTAAAAGAACAAGAGCTCCCGGATGGAAATTTCTCAACTGTTAAATCCCCAAATCCTGAAGAACATGCGGCATTTGAACTTGCAATTGGATATGGTACGAAAATTAATGCTGATGTACTTGTAGCGACCGATCCTGATGCAGATAGACTTGGCGTGGCAGTAAAAAATAGCAACGGAGAATATACTGTACTAACAGGTAACCAAACGGGCGCAATTCTATTGGATTATTTGTTATCACAGAAGAAGGAAAAGGGTATTCTTCCTGAAAACGGAATTGTATTAAAAACAATTGTTACCTCTGAAATTGGTCGTGCCATTGCAAAGGCTTACGGACTTGAAACAATTGATACATTAACTGGCTTTAAATTTATCGGTGAAAAAATTAAACAATTCGAACAAACGGGAGAATATACATTCCAGTTTGGCTATGAAGAAAGTTATGGCTACTTAATAGGGGACTTTGTTCGGGATAAAGATGCTGTCCAAGCTACAATTTTCGCTATTGAAGTTGCTGCTTATTATAAGAAACGCGGTATGACGCTGTATGACGGTTTGCTTGAAATCTTTGCGAAGTATGGTTTTTATCGTGAAGGATTAAAATCACTTACTTTAAAAGGGAAAGATGGAGCAGAGCAAATAGGTAACCTTCTTGCAACTTTCCGTCAAGAAGCACCAAGCGAATTTGCTGGTATACGTGTAAAAACGGTAGAAGATTATAAAACAAGTGTTCGAACATTGGATAATGGAACGACCGAAATAATTCACTTACCAAAGTCTAACGTATTAAAATATATTTTAGAAGACGGTACATGGGTCTGCCTACGTCCATCTGGAACGGAACCAAAAGTAAAATTTTACTTTGGTGTAAAAGGAACAAGTCTAGAAAATAGCGAAGCAAAATTACAAGAAGTATCCACAGCATTCATGGATAAGGTAAATAATGCATTGTTAAAAAAGGCTTAATTAACTGTTGAGAAAAAGGCATTCACAAAAAATGTGAATGCCTTTTTGCTGTATAGGAAAACTATACATGCTGTTCAATTTGTTCCGCATATAATTTTTGGGAAGCATGATCAATATATTGGAACATAAGCTGTAGATGTTGATCAACTATGCTTAAATCTTTTGCATATTTAAAGGCGTGGAGAAAATGCTCAATCCTTTTAGAAAAAAGCTCATCCTTCGTTCTTACCATTAGAACGAGTAGCTCATCCCATTCGCAATTGTAGGTATAATACAATGCTTTGTCATAGTCAGACTCTGAGAACATTTTATCCCTCCTTACTTTAGGGGGTTGGTATTAGTGTGCGTTAATGGATTGAAAAGTAGGCCTGAAAGAATTTGTTAGGAATACTATAATATTTATTGTAATCTCCGTTTTTTGAACAAACTAAAGTGTAATAAGAACAACTTTCATGAAATGTCCTTTCCTCTCATACAATTGTCATAAGAGAGTGAAGGGAGGGACTTTGTTGAAGAGTGATGATTATAAGGTATTGGAATACGCAATTGATGAAATTACGGAAATCGCCAAAGGATTTGGACTAGATTTTTATCCGATGCGTTATGAAATTTGTCCGGCTGATATTATTTATACATTCGGAGCCTACGGGATGCCAACGCGTTTTTCACATTGGAGCTTTGGCAAGCAATTTTACAAAATGAAAATTCACTACGATTTAGGATTAAGTAAAATTTATGAGCTCGTCATTAATTCCGATCCTTGTTATGCTTTTTTACTTGAAACAAATTCGCTTATTCAAAATAAATTAATAGTTGCCCATGTACTGGCGCATTGCGATTTTTTTAAGAATAACGTTCGGTTTATGAATACAAAGCGAGATATGGTTGAGAGTATGGCAGCAACTGCCGATCGTATTAAGCAATATGAACATAAATTCGGTAAGAAGGAAGTCGAAACATTTTTGGATGCAGTGTTAGCACTACAAGAGCATATAGACCCGTCTCTAATGCGGCCTAAATTAGCATGGACGATGGATGATGAGAAGGAAGAATATCCTCCTTCAAAACCTGCTTCTCCTTATGATGATTTATGGAACTTAGATGACAGAAATAACAAGACTCATCCAGTGCGTCCAAAAAAGAAGTTTCCGCCGCAGCCTGAAAAGGATCTACTTCTCTTTATTGAGGAGTATAGTCGTGAGCTAGAGCCTTGGCAACGAGACATATTAACAATGATGCGGGAAGAAATGTTATATTTTTGGCCGCAGCTGGAAACGAAAATTATGAACGAAGGCTGGGCTTCCTATTGGCATCAACGTATTATTCGTGAAATGGATTTATCAAGTGAAGAAGCTATTGAATTTGCAAAGCTAAACGCGGGTGTTGTACAGCCATCAAAAACAAGTATTAATCCTTATTATTTAGGCTTGAAAATTTTTGAAAACATCGAAGAACGATACAATGACCCCACGGAAGAAATGAAAAGAGAGGGTGTTTTACCTAATACGGGACGTGAAAAAATATTTGAAGTTCGTGAAATTGAGTCTGATACTTCTTTTATTCGCAATTATTTAAATAAAGAATTGGTGTATCGCGAAGACTTGTACTTGTTTCAAAAGCAAGGTAAAGATTATAAGGTAATTGATAAAGATTGGACGCATGTACGGGACCAGCTTGTCAATATGCGAGTGAATGGTGGGTTTCCATATATAACGGTGTATGAGGGTGACTATGTAAAAAATGGTGAACTTTATTTAAAGCATCATTTTGAAGGAATTGAGTTAGATGTGAAGTATTTAGAGAAGGTTCTGCCATACACCTATCAGCTATGGGGTCGTTCGGTTCATTTAGAAACAATGATTGAAAATAAGGCTGTATTATTTACTTTTGATGGAAAGATGACAAATCGAAAATATATATAAGTAGGGTGCGAAGATGATGTAAAACATCCTAGTTTTATGAAATAAAAGCATTGACGCAATCTGGAATTTTCAATAATATAATAGTTAATCGTATACCCATATAAAGGGGAGTAGCTTTAGCAGCAAAGTCGTCAGTTCAGGGATGCATCCCTCGGCTTTGTTGGCAACGATTTTGTTGTTAGCAAGACCTTTACCTTCTAGTTAGGATGGTAGAGGTCTTTTCGTTTTATAAGACCTAGGCCATCCAGGCTTAGGTCTTTTTACGTTTTGATAAATAACATAAGTAGAGGTGATAAACGTGTATAATGCTTGGAAACGTATTCAGTTTGTATGGAATGTTCGAAGATTTCTTCCATTTTTGAAAGATTTTTATCTATCAACTGAAGTACCAAATGGAAGAAAATTGCTTTCTGCTATAGGTATGATAGGATATTTTCTCATTCCATTTGATCTTATTCCTGACTTTTTGATGGGATTTGGTTTACTTGATGATGTGACCATTTTTCTATTTATCTTACAAGGAATTGTTAAAATGGCACCGATACATTTACAAGAAAAGTATCAATTGCTTTCCTAGTTAGGAACTGAGAATCTATTCGTTTCAAAAAGGATTAGTAGATATGAAATAAAAATAATGGGAGGGAATGACATGGATTTATTTCAATCAGAGATGATCACTGCATTATTGTCTATTGTAATTATTGACTTAGTATTAGCTGGAGATAATGCAATTGTCATTGGATTGGCTGCTAGAACTTTACCAAAACAGGATCAGAAGAAAGTCATTTTTTGGGGGTCGTTTGGTGCTATCGTCATTCGGGCAATTGCTACATTGGCAGTTGTATGGTTACTGAAAATACCGGGTCTCCTTCTTGTGGGCGGAGTGTTACTTTTATGGATTTCCTATAAACTACTCGTGGATGAAAAAAAGCATGAGGTAAAGTCAGGGGTAAGTATTTGGGAGGCCATTCGTATGATTATTATTGCAGATGCGCTTATGGGGCTCGATAATGTACTAGCTGTTGCAGGCGCTTCTGAAGGTAAACCATTATTAGTGATTCTTGGTCTACTTATTTCTGTCCCAATTGTAGTTTGGGGGAGTACGATTATCTTAAAGTTTGTCGATCGCTTTCCAATTATTATTACCATAGGAGCTGGTGTACTCGCCTGGACTGCTTCGAAAATGATTGTAGGTGAGCCGTTACTTTCCACATATTTTAGTAATTCCTTTGTGAAATATGGATTTGAAGCTGTCATTGTAGCTGGAGTGGTTGCTCTAGGTATTTGGAAAAAAAATAAGAGTAAGGAAGTTAGCCATGTTGGTAAGCAGCAATCGCTGTAGACTACAACAAAAAACGAAGCGCAGCAAACGCTTCGTTTTGTTCTCATTTACTCGGTAATATTCACAACAGTAACTTTTTCACGTGTCATGGAAAGAATGCTTTTTTGAATGCCTTGTACACCCATACCCGATGATTTTACTCCTAAAAATGGGAAGTGATCTGGACCTCTTTCGGTACGACCGTTAATTTGAACGGAACCTGCCTCTATTTTATTTGCAATAGAAAATGCACGGTTAATATCTTTTGTAAATACACTTGCTTGTAATCCAAATTCTGATTCATTTGCAATACGAATGGCTTCTTCGTCTGAAGACACGCGAATAATAGGTAGTACAGGTCCAAACGGTTCTTCCCATGCTATGCTCATATCTTTCGTAACATGATCGATAAGGGTAGGATAGATTAAATTACCTTCTCGTTTATTTCCCATAACGATGGTGGCACCCTTTGCAACGGCATCGTCAATTAGCCCTTGCACAAAGTCGGCTGATTTATCATCAATGAGCGGTACAATCACGCTGTTTTCTTCTGGAGAACCAACAGAAAGTTTACTGATTTCTTCATGTAAAAGGGAAACGAGTGTATCTGCAACAGTTTCATGAACCAATACGCGCTTAATAGCCGTACAGCGTTGACCAGAGTATGAAAATGCTCCGCTGCTAATGTGCTGCGCAGCAGCTTGTAAGTCCGCATCTTCACGTACGATTCCAGGATCCTTGCCACCTAGTTCGAGAACGAGTGGCACCATTTTAACCGTTTTTGCAATATGCTGTCCTGTCTCTGTACCACCTGTGAACGATACCATATCCACACCACTGTGTTCCACTAAGTAGTCACCAATGACAGAACCACGGCCAGTAACTAAACTAAGAAGTCCATCTGGAAAACCTGCTTTATCCAACGCTTCTATCATTTTAATCCCACTAATTGATCCTTGAGTGGCTGGTTTGAAAATAACAGCATTCCCGGCCATAAGTGCAGGTGCGAGTTTGGCAGCTGCGAGATTTACGGGGTAATTAAAAGGAGAAATAGCAAGTATAACGCCAAGTGGAACTCGTTGTACGACAGCAAGCTTCGATTGAGATCCACCAGGGAAGCTATCGCCCATCATACTTTCACCGTTCATATGAAGTGCTTCTCCTACAGTATATCGAATGAAGTCAGCAGTACGAACTGCTTCTTTTTTTGCATCATTATAGCCTTTACCGACTTCTTGCATTATAATCGTTGCAATTTCATCTTGCATATTAACTAATTCATCTGCCCATTTGTATAAAACACTTGCTCGTTCTTGCAGGGAAGTTTCTGCCCATTTTTTTTGTGCGAGTTTTGCAGATTGAATGGCTTCATCAACTTCTTGTTTAGTAATGGCTTGCACTTGTCCAATTATCTTGTGGAGATATGGTGATCTGATGTCTATCGTCTGACCTGACTCGCTTTCGCGCCATTGTCCATTTATATAAAACTTATACATTTTCATATAATTCCTCCTAGTTGTATGAAGTGAATATAAAGTGATTGTAGTAGTCTGTGCAAAAAAATTCAAATGTTTTATCCACATGTTGATAAATTGGCACAAATTTTGCATACTAATGTGAACAACCCGTGTCAAAACGATACAAAATAGTGGATATTATTTTGGAGTAAACAAACGAATTGTAAAAAACACTATTGACAGGAAAGTTTATACAGTTATACAATTTAAAATGTAAAAAAATAGTGAAAAGGAGGTTGCGTGCTATGGACCGTGCAGTTGTTAGAAAGAAAAAAACTTTGCTTATAAAACATCATATGCAACGCGTAACCACTTTTCGCATGATTAAATAGTCTTCTTAATTAGTTATGATAGAAAGCATGCGTTTCGCGTAATGAAACGTGCGCTTTTTTTATGCATATTTTGGCATACCGCACAATGTTGTGGTACGCCTTTTTTGTTTTGTGCGAATTGTTGCTGTTAAATAAAAAGAAGCCAATTTGTTATAGCGGGTAGATAAAGATGTACAGGAGGGGATTTGAAGTATGCTATCAATGTTACAAAAGTTATCTTGGTTTTTTAAAGAAAATTGGAAGCGGTATACACTAGCGGTAGGCTTATTGCTTCTTGTAAATATAGTTGAAATCATTCCACCAAAGGTGATTGGATTGGCAATAGATGATATAAAAACAGATGTTTTAACATCGGGAGGAATTGCGACCTACTTAGAAATCTTATTATTTGTGATGATAGTCGGCTATATTGCCACATATTATTGGCAATATTACTTATTTGGCGGAGCATTTTTGTTAGAAAAAACGATGCGCGGAAAATTAACCAATCATCTTATAAAGATGACGCCGACATTTTATCAGAGGAACCGAACGGGCGATTTAATGGCGCGGGCAACAAATGATTTAAAAGCAATCTCCAATACAGCAGGGTTCGGAATTTTAACATTAGTGGATTCTAGCATGTATATGCTAACGATTTTGTTTATGATGGGAGTTACGATTAGTTGGAAGCTTACGTTTGCAGCCATTTTACCGCTTCCTCTAATGGCCTATGCGATGAACAAATATGGAAACAAACTTCATAAGCGCTTTACAATTGCTCAGGATGCATTTGGAGATATGAATGATAAAGTATTAGAGTCGATTGCAGGTGTACGCACCATTCGTGCCTATGTGCAAGAAACGGCAGAAGAGAGACGATTTCATGCATTAACTGAAGACATCTATGCGAAAAACATGGAAGTAGCGAAAATTGATGCATTGTTCGAGCCAACGGTTAAGATGCTTGTCGGGATAAGTTACTTAATTGGGCTTGTCTATGGTGCGTTTCTAGTATTTCAAAATGAAGTTACATTGGGAGAACTCGTCTCCTTTAATGTATATCTCGGGATGATGATATGGCCAATGTTTGCTATTGGCGAGCTGATCAATGTAATGCAACGCGGAAATGCTTCCATTGATCGTGTAAATGATACGCTCTCGTATAAGCCAGATGTGGTAGAGGAGAAGGAAGCGATCCATGTAGCTGAACCGACAATGCTAACATTTGAGAAAGTATCCTTTTCGTATCCTTCTTCTCATTCTAATAGTTTAGAGGATGTTAGTTTTTCTTTGAAAAGGGGGCAAACATTAGGAATTGTAGGTAAAACGGGAAGCGGAAAGACAACGCTAATTCGCCAACTATTGCGGCAATATCCGTTGGGGGCCGGTACTATTTTTATTTCTGGTGTTCCACTTGAAAAAATTAAAATACAGGATGTCTTAAGCTGGATTGGGTATGTACCTCAAGAACACATATTATTCTCAAAGACAGTAAAGGAAAATATTTTATTCGGTATACAGGATGTAACGGAAGCAGATTTTGCTCATGCAATTAAGTTAGCTGCATTTGAAAAGGATATCGAGTTTTTACCGCAGGGATTGGAGACGATTGTTGGGGAAAAGGGTGTTTCCTTATCTGGTGGTCAAAAACAAAGAATTTCCATTGCGCGGGCGATGATTGGAAATCCAGAAATTTTAATTCTAGATGACTCACTTTCGGCAGTTGATTCCCGTACAGAAGCTACGATTTTAGAGGGGATTCGCACGGAACGCAAGGGAAAAACAACCATTATTACAACACATAGACTTTCAGCAGTGCGTCATGCTGATTTAATACTTGTCATGGACGAAGGACATATTGTAGAGAAAGGAACTCATGCAACATTAGTAGAGGGACATGGATGGTACAAACAGCAGTATGAACGGCAACAACTACATGGACATGATAGTGAGGTAAGTGTATGAATACAGGAAAACGACTGATTCAATATACGATGACCTTTAAAGGAATTGTGTTAGCTGCACTCTTAATGCTTAGTATATCTGTAGCAGCAGAGCTTACAGGTCCCTTTATTGCGAAGCAGATTATCGATCAGCATATTGTATCGATTGAACAACCATTTTTTCAAACAGAGAATGCGAAAGATGCTGTATATATGAATGGAAGCTTCTATAAGCGAGGTGATAGGTTCGCGCAAAATGAGACAAAGGGGAAAGAAATTCAGCTAGTACAAGTGAAACGAGATTTTTATTTGATTAATGGGCAACTTTTATTTGAGGGAACTCGTACGGCCACTGACCAACAAATTAGTGTTCATAAAGGAAATATTGTTCAAACATACGTTGCTCAAAAATTGACAGGAGATGAGTTGTATTCCTTCTATAAGCCAGAAATATCTAACATCCTTATGCTTGGTGGAGGTTATGTAGGCCTTATTCTTGTTGCTTCTCTATTTGCCTATGGTCAAAAGTTGTATATGCAAAAAGCTGCAAATCGCGTCATACAGAAAATGAGAGAAGATGTGTTCAGTCATGTTCAAAAGTTACCCATTTCCTATTTCGATCATCTTCCAGCAGGTAAAATTGTATCGAGAGTAACCAATGATACGGAAGCTATTCGTGAGTTGTATGTGACGGTTGTAGCGACCTTTTTCCAGAGCACCATGTATATAGTAGGTATTTTCATTGCACTCTTTTTTCTGGATGTGAAACTAGCTAGTGTAGCATTGATTATTCTACCTATTTTATATGCTTGGATTGTATTGTATCGGAAGGTTGCATCGCACTATAATCATCTTGTTCGTTCAAAACTATCTGACATTAATGGAATGATTAATGAAAGCATTCAAGGAATGTCAATCATTCAAGTCTTTCGACAAGAGAGACAAGTGAAACGGGAGTTTGCAAAGTTGAATCAGGATTATTATCAGTACCAGACAAAGCTTCTTCGCTTAAATTCAGCTACTTCACACAATTTAGTAAACATATTGCGAAATGTAGCGTTTGTTTTGGTAATTTGGTACTTTGGAGGTGCTTCTCTTAGTGCAAATGGCGTCATTTCCTTAGGTGTGTTATATGCATTTGTTGACTATGTAACACGGTTATTCACGCCGATTACGGGAATGGTTAATCAGCTTGCCAATTTGGAACAAGCAAGAGTATCAGCTGAGCGTGTGTTCCAGTTGCTTGATGAAGAGGGAATAGAGGTAAGCAGCGACAGAGCCCCTCGTCCTATAGGAAATGTTGAATTTAAGAATGTTTCCTTTGCTTATAATGGGGATGATTATGTTTTAAAGGATATTTCATTTAAAGCAAAGCAAGGGGAGACGATTGCTCTTGTTGGGCATACCGGATCAGGGAAAAGTAGTATTATGAATGTTTTGTTTAGATTTTATGAATTTCAAAAGGGACAGATTCGGATTGATGATCGTAATATAAATGAAATGTCAAAGCAGGCACTTCGTTCTCACATGGGGATTGTTTTACAAGATCCCTTTCTATTTACAGGAACGATTGCTACAAATGTCAGTTTAGAAAACGAAAAGATAACGAATGATATGGTGCAACATGCGCTCAGTACGGTAGGTGCGGATCGATTTGTTTCACAGTTACCAAACGGGATAAATGAGCGGGTGATTGAGAAGGGAAGTACACTTTCCACAGGAGAACGACAACTTATTTCATTTGCACGGGCACTCGCATTTAATCCAGCTATCTTAATTTTGGATGAAGCAACTGCAAGTGTGGATACAGAAACTGAGGCTATAATTCAGCGAGCATTAGATGTACTAAAAAAAGGAAGAACAACTTTTATAATTGCTCACAGATTATCAACGATTAAACAAGCAGATCAAATTCTTTTGCTAGAACGAGGACAAATCGTTGAACGTGGCTCACATGATGAACTTATGGAGAAAAAAGGTCGGTACTATCAAATGTATGAAACGCAAGCTGCTGGTTCCTAAATTACATGTAAAAAATAGGCCTGTGCAAAGATGCAGCAAGGCCTATTTCATAGGATGACTCAACTCACATTGAGTCATCTTTTTTTATTTTGAATAACCGCCCAGTTGTTGCTGAGCCATTGTAACTAAGCGTTTTGTAATTTCCCCACCGACAGAACCGTTTGCACGAGACGTTGCATCTGGGCCTAATGTGACTCCAAATTCTTGTGCAATTTCGTTTTTCATCGAATCAAGCGCAGGTTGTGAGCCTGGTACGACGAGCTGATTAGAAGATTGTTTATTTGGCATGCTCGTTCCTCCTTTGATTTTTCATCAAGCGTAAAAGCTAAGCTCTTACACTCATAGTATGGATGAAACAAATTCCTACATACAGAAAATAAGTATGTAAATTTTACAAATATATATTCCAAAAACTAACACCTGTTTATCATACATAGAACAGTTTCTTTTTCACATAATAGAATTACATCATCTAAGGAGGTGATAGATATGGCAAACACAAATAACCTTGTAGTACCTGGATCACAGTCTGCGATCGACCAAATGAAATATGAAATTGCACAAGAATTTGGCGTAACACTTGGACCTGATGCTACATCTCGTGCTAATGGATCCGTTGGTGGCGAGATTACAAAACGCTTAGTTACAATGGCACAACAACAATTTACTGGTTATCCACAACGTTAATAGTATGGCTATAGGGGCGGAATTTATCCGCCCCTTTTTGGAGGAACGAAGTATGAAAATTTGTCCCTATTGTAATGGACTGGAGGCAGTTAAATTACTGTGCTCTGTATGCGGGAATGAACTGCTTGATTATGGGAAAACAATCGATTATGTCGATTCGTATAGTCCGTATGAAGAAATAGATAGGAAAGAGGATAAGAATCTACAATGTATACATACATTATATTGCCAATTTTGTTTACAAGAATTTGAAGTTACGTTACTTACTTTATAACAAAAAAGGACAATGATCTATATTCTGATCATTGTCCCGGTTTACAAATTATTTATTTCCATTATGAATGCGTGCTTCTGTATCCGTATCAAAGAAGTGAACTTTATTCATATCAAAACCTAGTACTACCTTTTGACCTGGATTATATTCGGATTGAGCATCAACACGAGCAACGAAATCTTGACCGTCAATATGAGAGTATAGCATTGACTCTGCACCAAGTAATTCAGCAACCTCAATGGTAGCGTCTACTTTTGTACCTTCAGTAGCTTCCAAAACAGATTCATCATGAATGTTTTCTGGACGAATTCCCATTATTACTTCTTTTCCTATGTATCCTTGTGCACGTAAGTATGTCAGCTTTTCTTCTGGTATTTTTAACGCAAGCTTTCCTTTTACGAATAGATTATCTTGTATGGTTCCTTTAAAGAAATTCATTGCAGGAGAGCCGATAAATCCACCGACAAATACGTTTGCTGGTTTTTCATATACTTCTTTTGGAGAACCTACCTGTTGAACCAAACCATCTTTCATTACAACAAGACGTGTTGCCATCGTCATTGCCTCTGTTTGGTCATGGGTTACGTAAATTGTTGTCGTTCCAAGGCGATGATGGAGCTTGGAGATTTCTGCACGCATGCTAACACGCAGCTTTGCATCTAAGTTAGATAACGGTTCATCCATTAAGAATACTTTTGCATCACGAACAATAGCACGTCCCAATGCAACGCGTTGCCGTTGTCCACCAGAAAGAGCCTTCGGTTTTCGATCTAAATATTGCTCTAAACCTAGAATATGGGCAGCTTCTCTTACACGTTTGTCTATTTCATCTTTTGAGAATTTCCGAAGTTTTAAGCCAAATGCCATGTTCTCATATACACTCATATGTGGATACAAGGCATAGTTTTGAAATACCATCGCGATATCACGGTCTTTAGGGGCAACGTCATTTACACGTTTGTCATCGATATAAAAATCACCTTTGGAAATTTCCTCTAATCCTGCAATCATGCGAAGTGTAGTAGACTTCCCGCAACCAGACGGGCCTACAAATACGATGAATTCTTTATCTGCAATAGTAAGGTTAAAGTCTGAAACAGCTGTTACATTATTCTCATAAGTTTTATAAATATGTTCTAATTTTAATTCTGCCATGGTACTTCCTCCTACCTAGTCATGTAATCATTCTCGTATTTGTAGTGTAACGTTTATGACCGACAAGCGTATATGGGCAGACTGAATAAAAAGACGGCCTGTATTTGTGCAAGTTGTACAAATAAGTTATGACATTTCATTTAACAGGAGGGCAATGTACACAGTTACAGCCCCTGTGAATGTTTTAATATCGATTCCTGTTTTTTCTATAAATTTATCCACACGATACTGTACACTGTTTCGATGCAAGTACTGTTTTCTCGCTGTAAGCGTCAGGTTCATATTGCATTCTAAATAAGTACGGATAGTACGGAGTAGTTCGGTATCCTGGTTTACCCGTGTCAATAGCGGTTTTGCTAATTGTGGATTACTCATGAGTGCATAAGGGAGTACATCCTCTAATTGATACATGTTTTGTTTTGTCATAAATGGTAGGGCTTGTTCGAAAATTTGTTCTTCCCACATAAAAGCTGAAGGAAGGGACTCATCTATTATTTGTCTTTTTCCAGCAAGTATCCGAAGGGATATGAAAAAATCACTTGTTAACGTGGCAATCATTTCATGATCAATTGATTCGGTTGAAGCTTCGAATGGATAGGTTTCAATTATGATTCCATGCCGATGGTCTTTCCACAGGACTACGAAGGAAGTGGACAATAGTCCTTGTAATGCCTCTTCCCATGTTTTTTTTTCAAAAAAGGGTTGCTTCATGGAAAAATGAAGGAATCGCACGTATTGAAATTCGTGCTGCAACGTAGGAATTATTTTTCCTTCTTGAAATAATAGCTCCTTCCACATACGCTTGGCAGGTGTGATGAAGAATTCGTCTGCTGAAATAGAAGTTAAAAACAGAGACAGCATTTCTTTATCTTTTATTGTTAGCTGTTTTTTCCCAATGCCAATGATTCGATTTTCTTCATCGGTATACCATTCGTATTCCTTATATTGCTTCGGAATGTCGTCAATCACAACATCGTCATAATATTGAAGCAGTTTTTCAATCATTTTTGCATCTCCTTGCAACCTGAGTTATCGATATTCTACCATATTCTTAGGGAGAAAATAGAATCAAGAGGCAAAAGCTTCTTCCTCGAATATTGTGACGATATTTTCGATGGCACGCATCGTAATGTCTTGTTCATCAAATATCATTGGTTTTGCATTACACTCATAGATAAAATAATTTCCTTGCTTATCAACACCAATATCCATAGAAAATTCTCTAACGTTTCCAAAATGACGGCATAGACTGTTTCCACATTGTTGGACTAACTCTTCTAGAATATCATGGCGGATTGGACGAGGTAATTCGGTTTCGTGTATACGCTCTCCTCCGTTATGAACATGTGTTGTAATTTGGTCGATAGCTGCAACGCGAATGCCAACGCCAGTAACGGTAAACGAACCGGAAAGAGAATGGGCAAGGACACGTAAATCATATTTCCGATTGTGATACGTATCATAATCGAGTGCTGGCTGAGCTAGGTACAATGCGTCTCCAGCAATCAAATCCCAAGCTCCAGAAAGTTTGCTGTGCACTGTGATACCCTTTGCTGATGTAATAGCTACTTCTCCTTTGGCGTACCTCATGAAATATAAATTTTTTCCTTTTGACGATTCACATTGCTTCACATACAAGGATTTATGTGATTGCAGCATGGTCGTGAGTCGTTCGCTATCGAGCAGAAAGGTTGGGAGTAAAAAGGGTCTTACTTTCTCATTTTGAAATAGTGTCTTATGAACATCCCATTTTGAGAAAAAGTAAGGATTAACTACGGAGATTCCCATAGAAGAAAAAAGAGAGAGTGCATGCTGACAACTCTCTCTTTTTTCATGCGATCGGTACGGAATGCGGTTATAGACAACATCTGGATAAGGAAATGAACAGGCTCTCCATGTATCGTTTTCTAGAAGAACGTAACCGGTAATATTCGAGTCATGCATATCTTCAGGTGTGAAAACAAAACTAATCCCACCCCGTAAGCGGAGCTCCTTCTGCAGCATTACAAACCTTTTCCAATCCCCGCATATTTTTCCGGTAGATGAGCGGCTCGTTAGAATCCCGACAAGAGGTCCAACCCGCCCGCCCTGTTGTTGCATAGCGAATGAGATGGAAGGACCAGAAGACGCTACCATAATTGTTCCACGTCCAAAATGAAAGTTATATGCAGGATGTGTCCAATTTCTTGTTATCTTGTTATACGCGATTACGGTCATGGAAACATTTCCTCCGGAAACAAAAGTGATTTTTCTGTTAGGTGAATAGCGTATTGAAGAAACAGTTCCTTCGTTAATTGATCACTTGTTTTTAGCTTTGGATGATCAAAAATGGAGCGACCGGGCTTAGAATTTGCTTCAAATAACCAAATGCGGTGCTCATGGTCCATTCCGATATCAAAGCCGATTTCTCCGATATACCCCTCCATCTTTTCATCAATTTTTTCACTTAGTAGAAGGGTTGCCTGTTGCATAGCAAAGAGGATGGGTGTTCGCATTTCCTCATCTGGAAAAATTTCTTCCAGACTTTTAATGTCGCCGCCGTTATTTACATGTGTGGTCATACTACCTTGCCCAGCAATCTTAGCCGCTAATGCACTCATCTTCCATTCCCCGTTTCTATTTTTATTGGTATGAATGCGAAAATCAACAGGATGCCCATTCACACGTAGGAGGGAAATTCCTTGCTGGACAATAAATGTATGTAAATCATGATTAGATAGTAAATGATTGATGAGTACTTCAAGAGACTGATACTTCCGCAGTTTGTTTCCTTTCTCATCTCGAAAGCGGCAATAGTACTCGTTTTGCAAGGTGGAGTAGCGAATTTGATAAATACTCGTGCCTAAGCTACCATTCATCGGTTTCATATAGACATGTTTATATTTTGAAAGAAGGAATTCGACTTGTTCAAAAGATTCAAATAGCTGTGTTTCTGGTAAGTATAACGAAGCATTGAGATCTTCTTTAAGTAATTGATATACATCCCATTTGTTAAAAAATCCTGGATTAAACCAGGGGATTAAGTACTCGCTTTGTAGGCGTTGCTTAACGCGAGCAATTGCACGATGATGTTCCGTTTTCCGATTTGGCAATCTGTCATAGACAACATGTGGAAACGGAATATCATATTGTATCCAGCGTTTTTCATTGTAAAAGTAGCCGGAAATACAACCTTCCTTCCAGTTAATTTGATGGGAGCCAAATACAAAGATGTAAGCGCCCTCTACCGAAGAAAGTAAATTTGCAAAAAATAAGGAACGTTCTCCTACTGGTCGTAAAGCAGATTCCGTAAATCCAGCCGTGAAAATGCCGATTAACGGTCCAATGTGAATGCTTTCTCCATGAAGAAAAATATGAACATCAGATGAAAAAGGAAGCCCTAACTCATTATAAATTTCACTACCAATCGTAACTGTGTTATCTGATAAATAATCTGTAATGACATCACATGGTAGGATACGTGTACCAAACGAAATCTCTTTTAGATTCACAGTGGATGGAAATACATAAGGAAGATACACTGCATGTGGATTGTGTTTACTTATTTGAATGGAAAATACTGTTTTTTTCATCGTACATCCGCCCCTTTAGACTGGCGTGCTAAAAAGCGGCAGTAGGCAAGTGGGGCTCGGTATAATTGTTCCTTGCAGGATGGATTGGATGCTATCAGTACTTTTCGTCCTGGCTTTGAGTTTATATCTAAGAGCCAAACTGCGTGACCGCGGTCCAATGAAAGATCTAGTCCGAGTTCAAATAATGGTGGAAGTTCTTTTTCCAATGTTTCAGGCACTGCTTTTGTAAGGGTTACAATGGCTTCCTCTAGCATGCTTTCTGTATGCTTTGCCAATGTTCGTTTCCATTCATCATAAGAAATGGTTTGACTCCCAGCCGCAAGGTTTGAAACAAGGGAGTGTGCTTCGCCAATTCGAACCCCGCGACCAGCTTCAGTCCATAATCCTTTCGCGTTTTTTTGTAATAATATGCGAATATCAAATGGTTGATTGTTTTCTTGAATAGTAAGAAATGGTTGTTGTACATAAGGTTTTTCTTGTAGAAGGTTCGATAACCATGTTAAGAACGCATCTTTGGATGAAAATGTATACCTTTGTATTTCCTTTTGCTGCATTTTTATGCTTATTTCATGGCGGAAGAGGGATATTTGGCAATAGCCATTTCCTTGAGAGCCATTCATGGGCTTTAGTACAAGTTCACGCGTTTTGAGAAGCGTATTCCAAACGCGATCAACAGTAGCTTGTTTCGTGATTGGTAAATAGGGAGAAATCATCGGATTTTTCGATAAAATTGAATATAATTGGAGTTTATCGGGTAATCCGTGCCCTAGAAAAACGGTCTGTGGTCGTTTCTTTATCCATTCAACGATTGGCTTTGCTGTTTTGGAAGTATTCGATTGATTATAAAAGCAACGGTCGTAAATATAGGAAGGTAAAGGAAACGTTTCCTTTTTCCAATCCTGCGTCTCATGATTAAATAGAAGTCCTGTCACCATTTCTGTACTCGGATCAATTTGGGAAGGGGTAAAACGAACGACAGGAATCTGATAACGCTTGCTGTGCTTTGCAATTTCCGTAAAATATTCATGTTCCTGATGTATGCGAAGGGAAAGTAAACCTAGCATGATTCCATCCTCCTTATCGGTTGTTTTGCTGCTATCGTACAATATAGCAGGAGAGCACGAGCAGATGGTCTTACAGATGAGGTAGCTGGTAATTTGTTTTTAGATGGTTTTATATTTACCTCAAGCAACCAAGGATTTCCTAGCTGATCGAGCGCTATATCCATTCCAAATTCTGCATATAGGCCATCGTAAGCTTGGCTTAGACATTTTGCTATTTCAAGAGAGAGCTCCATGATTAGTTTTTTCACATGCTTGACTTCATTCGTTTCAAATCCCCACTGTAGTATTTCATCCATTTTATACATTTCTCCGCCTCTATCTACATTAGAAACGAATTCACCTCTGTTTGAAACCCTTGCCACTACAGAGGTTACGTTCCACGTATAATGGTCTTTTTTTTGACAGAGAATTCGAAAATCAACGGAACGATCAAAGTACGTATAAAGAGAGAGTCCTTGCTGCACGATGTAAGGTCGTCGTCCGATATGCTGCTTTAACATTGCAAATAGTTCAGGAAGAGTAGCATACTCTTTGGAAATATCTCTTTGAAACGTAGTATAGTCTACTAGAAATTTCTCCGGTGATACCGTTATTTTAAAAATATGTTTTCCTTTACTACCGTAAATAGGCTTTACAAATATACATGGGAATTCAGCAAGAACTTGTTCTAGTACCTTGCAATCTGTGAATAGGTAACTAGTAGGAAGGAATGGCTTTAGATGCGGAAATGTCAAAAGCGTTTCATATACTTCCCATTTATTTAAAAAACGATCATTAAAATGAGGAATACCGTAATCTTGCAGTACGTCTAGCCATTTTTGAAAGGTGTTACTTTGTTCTACTTTCCGAGAATGGATCCGGTTGTACACGATTGAAGGAAACGGCATTTTCTCCTTTCTCCATTGTCCCTCTTGAAAGTAATAGCCGATTATGTGCTCTTTGTCCCAAAGAGATAGAGAGGTAACATAGAGGAAACAGCTGCTTTGTTCACTTAATACGGCAACCTCCTCACAAAAGTCGGATATAGAACCGAATGAAAGGGGGTCTAGACTTTGTATGTCTGTTACGATGGCAATTATGGGGCCGAGAAATAACTGCTGCTCCGAAGAAAGATAATGGTAGCGAATTTGCTGCACATTGTATAGAGTAAGGTAAGAAAGAAGAGAAGGAGAAGCAAAGAGAGTATTTTCTTTCTCGTCTATTGAAGTAATATTCACTAATACGCTCGTTAGACCAAAAAAAATAGTGATGGTATCACCTTTTCTGATCTTCCATTGTTTTGCAAGGCGGCGAGATAGAAGAATATTGTCATATTCCAGTTCGTTATGACTGACGATTTTCAATGATGATGATGCAAACATTACATTCCCTCATTCTCTTCAAGATTATAAAGTATAGTATGATGGGGAATAAGGGCTGGTGAACACGAATATATCTCTACTGGAATAATCCGAAAGAATTATACATATGTTACATAGTCTGGTATAGTTAAAGTGATTATTAATGTAAAGGGAGGAAAAAAGATGGCAGCAAATATGTACGATGAAGCGTATGCATTACAGAAGGCGATCATCGAAAATTCTGATTTTCAAACGTTACAACAAAAATATCAAGCTGTACAAGCTGATGCTCAGGCTAAGCAGCTTTTTGAACAATTTCGTGAAGTACAAATGGAGCTACAACAAAAAATGATGCAAGGACAGCAGCTTTCAGAAGCAGATAACGCGAGTGCACAACAAATTGTGGCACAGGTTCAGCAAAATGTGAAAATTTCACAGCTAATGGAAGCGGAACAACGTATGAATTTACTTATTACTGACTTAAATAAAATTATTTTAAAGCCATTAGAAGATTTATACGGCACAATTATGCCGGCATAAGCTAAGCTTTGTAAAAAACGTCTGCAGCCGTCTGCAGACGTTTTTCGATTAGAAATATTTTATTTGGAAACATGAGGATGTCCGATGAAATAAAAGCGCCACGGATAGTGAATGGCTTCTTCTGCATAGTTAATATTGATGCGTGGGCCACATCCAATTTTGTATTGCTGGGATAAATGGTCTTGCGGAGCTACTTTTTCGATATATAACGTATCGCTCATAAGCGATTGCCCATTTTGGTCGGTTGTAATTTCCATTGCCTTTGCAAGTTTTCCGGGACCGTTTGTTATATTACGCAGTTGCTGCTTTGTTACATCCACTGTTCCATAGCGCGATTGTAGCATATGTTCCATTCCTTCGGCGGGCATAAGAGCACGAATGAGGATAGCATGCGGGACTCCTATTGGTGCGGTGACGATGTTAAAGCAATAGTGCATACCATAAACGAAATAGACATATGCATGGGCTGACGGTCCATACATTACTTCTGTCCGTTTCGTGGGTTGTCCTCCGTAGCTATGTGCTGCTTTATCCTCTGTTCCTTGATACGCTTCTACTTCTACAATATACCCACTACGCTTAATTCCATTTACAATATGTACAAGTTTATGCCCAAGCAAGCCCTGTGCAACCTCAAGTGTATTTCCTTCATAAGTGGATTCTGGTAGCTTCATCGTATGACCTCCTTCTTATAACGATAACGTATCGTTCTAATATAGGCTTCCAATTCATAAGGTAAGTATAGGGTATGACAGAAAAGGAGGCGTGTTATGATTTATCGTCTGTTGGCTATTAATATAGACGGAACGCTGCTTCGCTCGAATGGTAGATTACAAAAGGGAACGAAGGAAGCGATCGACTTTGTTCGTGACAAGGAAGTATACGTTACGTTATACACTAGCCGTAATTTTCAATCGGCAGAGCGGATAGCAAAAGCATTAAAGCTAGAGTCCATTCTTATTACACATAGCGGTTCGTTTCTATCCTCTTCCCTCGACACTCCCTTTATTCAAAATCGATTATCAGAGGAAAAAACATTTAACCTTGTGCAGGTTTTGGAACACTTTGATTGTAACATACGTATTACACATGAACGATTTTCATTAGGAAACCGCCGAAAGCTATCCTCAAATGTTATTGCACGTGCCGTTCTTTCGAATGCAGATCCCGTCTTTTATCCGATTCAATTTGTGGAATCGTTAGGAGACACTCTTCGAGATGAGCCGGTTTCTGCGCCGAAAATTGATGTCTTCTTTTCCAATAAGGAAGAAAAGGATCGTACACTTCAGACAATTCGAGAGGAATTTGACGATGTTAGCGTAAGTGAATGTTCCGATTATCGCATTGAAATTCTGCCTCTTGGCGCTTCAAAACTTCACGGCCTTCAGCTTCTTGGAGAGCATTTGAATATCGAGCTGCATGAGATGGTAGCAATTGGCGATAGTATAGATGACATTGAGGTGCTAGAGCATGTTGGATTAGGAGTAGCAATGGGAAATGCACCTCTTTCTGTCAAACATGCAGCAGACTGGATTACACGATCTAATAATGAAAATGGGGTAACTTATATGATTAAGGAACACTTTCGTAAGCAATTTCCACTTACATTCTTACAGGGATATACAAATAGTAAAAAACTTTAATCAAAACTCCTCAATTTTTGAGGAGTTTTTTTGCGTGAATTCACTTGTTTATTGGCAGAGGACTGGACAAGTGAAGACGGCTACTGACCGTATATTAATATCGGCAAAAGAATATTCTAGGCAATATAGAAAACGTTAGTTATTCTATTTTGGATCAAGGGAGCATCTAAAACATTGTCATTATGGAAGAAGTACAAACATTCATTGGACTCGGCTGTGGTGGTGCTAGTAAATTATTCATCCGAAAACAGGAGTCATTGCGCACTTTGCAAACCCGAAGGATTCAAATTTATAATGAAGGGTTCAAAAAATATACCGATTACAAGAAAAAAATTAAATGAAGACAAGAGAAGGAAGCATCCTCCTACAAATAGAATGTATATAAATGTAAAATTATGTAGGAGGTGGAAGTTTATCGTGTACATGACTGTAGGCAGAATTTTCGATTTAGCTGTGCGAAACTATCCAAATAAGGAAGCCCTCGTAGAAACAGCAAAAGGAATCCGCTATACGTATACACAATGGGATGAGCAAGTAAATAAAGTGGGAACAGCACTATTGGAAGCCGGAGTTACAAAGGGAGATACCGTATCTGTCTTTCTTTATAATTCAAGTGAGTTTGTAACCGTTTACTTTGCTTGTATGAAAGTAGGCGCAATCTTTAACCCAATTAATTATCGGTTAAAACCGAAAGAAGTAGCGTATATTCTATCTGATGCGAGTCCTAAAGTTGTTATATTTGAGAAAGCGGTTGAACCTGTAATTGCTAGTATTGAAGAGGAGTTTCCATCTGTCTCATTTTGGTATATTGAAAATAACGCACCAGACTATGCTGTCTCTTATCATGATACCGTTTCGCAGGCTTCTTCTATACTTCCGCCAATCGAAGTAGTTGAAACCGATTATTGCTCGGTTATGTATACGAGCGGTACGACAGGACGGCCGAAAGGGGTGCTTCATCGCCACCGTGAAATGGCGGAGCACAGTCTCATTTGTATGTACTATGAAAAATATACGCGAGATAGCGTAGGTCTTATTGTAGCACCTCTTTATCATTGCGGTGAGCTTCATGCAGGGCTATTATCACGTGTCCATGCAGGTGCAAAAAATGTAATCTTACATCAATTTGAAGCAAAGGAAGTATTGCACACGATTGAAATAGAAAGCATTACGACCTTCTTTGCAGCGCCAACGATGTGGAATATGCTTTTGCAAGAGAATCTAAGTGAATACAATTTAACTTCTATGAAACTAGGTGTTTATGGCGGTGCAGCTATGGCTCCGTCGCTCGTGAAGGAATGCAAGGAACGATTAAACATCGACTTAGTTCAAATTTATGGTATGACAGAGATGGGACCGGTGGTTGCGTTTCTAGTAGAAGAAGATCAGCTAACAAAAGCTGGTTCAGCCGGTACACCATGTTTTAACCATGAAATTCGAATTGTGAAGGCGCAGGAAGATCATCCATCGGATCCTGAAGATATTCTTCCTCCTTATGAAGTAGGAGAAATTATTATGCGAGGTCCAACAATGATGGCATGTTATCATAACCGAGAAGAGGCTACGGAAAAATCATTGTACAATGGATGGTATCACTCCGGTGATCTTGGTTATATGGATCAGGATGGATATTTGTATGTAGCTGATCGCGTTGATGACATGGTAATTAGCGGAGGAGTGAACATTTATCCGCGGGAAATTGAAGACTTTTTGCATAGTCATGAAGGGATTCTGGATGTAGCTGTACTTGGTGAGCCTGACGAACTTTGGGGAGAACGAGTCACTGCAGTTGTCGTTAAGAAGGACCCACGTATAACGGCAGAAGAGCTAGACGCTTATTGCAAATATAGCGATGCATTAGCTGATTATAAGCGTCCTCGTCACTACGTTTTTCTAGATGAATTACCGCGAAATGCGAGCGGGAAAATGCAGAAGTTTGTATTGCGGCAAATGTTTGCGAAATCGGTGAAATAAGCGGGATATTTTGCTTAGGATATAAGTCACCAGTTTCTTTTAAGGGTCCCTCCGACAACATTTTTGGGAATAGAAAACCTTGATTTTCCGAAGCTAAGGGAAAAATCAAGGTTATTTTTTATGTCTTTAATATCATATAGACGTGGAAAAATTCAAAACAGTAGCTGTTCGTGATACTATTGAACGGGATAATCTTCAAAAATGCCCTGAGAGCATGGGGATTCTTATAGGGACTTGTTTTTAAAGGAAGGAAGACGATAATGATACATATATTAGTAGCAGACGATGATGTTCATATTCGTAAGCTTTTACGTCATTATTTATTGCAAGAAGGATATATGATATTTGAAGGAGAAGATGGTGAGGTAGCATCACGTATTTTAGAAAAAGAGCGAATTCATTTAGCTATTGTCGATATTATGATGCCGAATAAAAATGGCTATGATTTATGTGAAGAAATTCGAGAATGTTACGACATACCGGTTCTTATTTTGTCAGCAAAAGATCAAATTATGGATAAAGAACGAGCCTTTTCAGTTGGAACGGATGATTATTTAGTAAAACCGTTTGAGCCGAAGGAATTGTTGTTTCGGTTGAAGGCACTTCTTCGGCGCTACCAAATTGCAAGCACAGAAAATATTGTGCTAAAAAATATAATAATTGATCGAAAAAGCTATGAAATCAAATGCAACGGAAGTACAATTATGCTTCCGCTAAAGGAATTTGAGCTATTAGTGCAGCTCGCTAGTTATCCAGGGCGTACGTTTACGCGTGAGCAGCTAATCGAGCTTATTTGGGGAATTGATTTTGACGGAGATATTAGAACAGTTGATGTTCATATTAAAAGATTACGTGAGCGTTTTTCAAAGCGAACAGATGATTTTATCATTTCAACAGTTCGTGGTGTCGGCTATAAGCTTGAGGTGAAAGAGGCATGAAAACATTATATGTACATTATGTTATGACGACTACTGTTATTATTATGATAAGTAGTCTTCTCGCTTTTTTTATGGCAAATGCTTATTATCAAATCCATTTAAAACCAATCAATGATCAAAAGATGACAAAAATGGGCGAGGATACAGCTGGATTTGCTGCATCCATGCCGAATAAGGATATTCCTAAATATATGGATACTTTAGCAAAAATGGGCTATCAAATATATCTAGTTGATGAACAGGGTGGAAAAACATACTTTGGTAGTTCTTTTAGAAAACAAAATATCGATAATAATGTTGTGTCCTCTGTATTAAATAGACAGATCTATCACGGGATTGCTAATTTTCCAAAAAAGCTATTCATTACTGGCTTCTTTGATAATGAATTGAGGAATACGGTTGGAATTCCTTTTCAGTCTGACGGGAAACGATATGCATTGTTTTTACGCCCCGATATTGAATTACAGTTTGGGGAAATGAGAATTTTCTTTGCACAATTATTATTATTTGGTGTTGGTTTAACAGTTTTATTTATTTTTATTAGTACACGATATATCGTGAAGCCGATTCGCAAATTGACGATGGCTACGAAGAAGATTGCAGAAGGACAATATAACATACAACTTGAAGTCAATCGTAAAGATGAAATTGGAACACTAGCACAGTCGTTCACGCGTATGACTGCAAGCTTAAAGCATTTAGAAGAGATGAGACAGGAGTTTGTTTCCAATGTTTCGCATGAAATTCAGTCTCCGCTTACATCGATTCAAGGATTTTCACAAGCGTTACGTACAGAACAAATAACTGAGGGGCAGCGTCAACAATATTTATCTATTATTGAAGAAGAAAGCAGAAGATTATCTGCAATGAGCAAGCAGCTATTAACACTGGCTTCTTTGGATAAAGAGCAAAATATATTGGAGTTAACTACATTTGATGTATCAGAACAAATCAAACAAATTTTCCTTACAACTAGATGGTATTGGCAAGAAAAAGAAATAGCAATTGATATAGATCTTCCCTCTCTATCGATTAGCGGAGACAAACGATTGTTACATCAAGTATGGATGAATTTGATTTATAACAGCATTAAGTTCACCGAGAAAGGGGGAACGATTTTTGTATCAGCGCAAATGGATAATTGCGAAGCAGTTCATGTTATTGTCGAAGATACAGGAAAAGGGATTCCCGAAGAAGATTTGCCTTACGTATTTGATAGATATTATAAAGGAGATAAATCTCGAAAACGAGAAGAAAGCGGGAGCGGGCTCGGGCTTTCCATTGTCAAGAAAATTATTGACCTTCATAAGGGAACCATTACGGTACACAGTACTATAGGAAAAGGGACGCGCTTTGAAGTTATTCTCCCTCAAATGTAAAAAAACACGAAAAAGATGGCCTAATCGCCATCTTTTTGCTTCTTTTCTAATTTTGAACAAGGATAGATGTGAATTTATGTTAAATGTTCAATTTTAAACCGTAACGGTTTGTTCACATTCTATTCATTTTCTTTCTTTATTATTTGCTTGTGGCTAGGAAATAGTTACTTCTCATTGAGAAAGAAAAAGAAAGAATGGAGTTGACAAAAATGTTTCTTGCATTACGTGAATTTAAACACGCCAAGTTTCGTTACTTGTTAATTGGATTTATTATGCTTCTTGTCGCATGGTTAACATTTATTGTGTCAGGATTAGCAAATGGACTTGCATTGGATAATGCATCGGCTTTGAAAAATATGAATGGTGATTACTTCGTCCTACAAGACAATGCAGACCAAAAACTAGCTCGCTCTTCAATCCCTAAGGATACATTAGATGAAATTCGTAAACAGGATGGAGTGAAGGAGGCCACACCATTAGCTCAAACTACTACGTCTTTCACTCAAACCGGAAAAGATAAAAAAGTAGATGTTACAATCTTTGGCATAGATTCAAAAAGTATGATTATGCCAAATATTTCAGAAGGTAGAGGAATAGAAAATACAGGTAAAAACGAAGTAGTTGTAGATGCTTCCTTGAAAGAAAAAAATGGAATTGTAATAGGTGATACTTTAGAAAATAAAGATACAAGTGTAAGTGTTACGGTTGTTGGATTTGCAAAAGGGCAAACTTTTAGTCATATGCCGGTGTTGTTTACAGATACAGATAGTTGGAATAATATGATGAAATCAACAGGAAGACAACAAAAACTATCCTACAATGCAATCGTTGTAAAAGGAAATAAAGATGTACAAAAAACAATAGAAAAAAATATCTCTCATATAGATGTTTTGACAAAAGATCAAGCAGTGCAAGGCATTCCTGGATATAAAGAAGAACAAGGTTCGCTTACCATGATGATTACATTCTTAATTGTAATTGCTGCATTTGTGCAAGCTGTATTCTTCTACGTCATTACATTACAAAAAACAAACCAATTTGGTGTATTAAAAGCAATTGGTGCAAAAACATCTTATTTAGCGAAAAACTTAATTGGTCAGGTACTAATCTTAGCTATTACAGCTATTGGAATTAGTATAGCTCTCACATTTGGCGTTAGTGCATTATTTCCAGCAGGAATGCCATTTGATTTAGGGATAGATGTGATGTTGAAATATTCTGTACTATTAATTGTTGTTGCAGTAATCGGAGCACTTTTATCTTTACAACAAATTGCAAAAATAGACGCAGTTACTGCAATTGGGAGGGTTGACTAATGACTGATAAATTAGTGCTTGAAAACATTAACAAAGTCTATGGAACAGGAGAAACAGCAGTTACCGCATTGCATCATGCATCATTACGTGTTAAAGAAGGAGAGTTTGTAGCGGTTGTAGGTCCTTCTGGTTCCGGAAAAAGTACGTTTTTATCCATCGCTGGTGCTTTACTTACTCCTACAAACGGAAAAATTTTAATTAATAACCACGATATTTCAAATCTTTCAACAAAAGAATTGAATGATGTACGTATTAATAATATTGGGTTTGTATTTCAATCCTCTAACCTCGTACCGTATTTGAATGTATTAGACCAATTGTTACTCGTACCAAGATTAGCTGGAAAATTAAGCAAGAAAGCCGAAGGGAGAGCGAAAGAATTACTAGAGCATCTAGACCTAGGACACCGAATGTATCATTATCAAGATAAGCTTTCTGGTGGAGAACGGCAACGTGTTGCCATTGCACGTGCCTTCATGAATGAACCAGAAGTAATTCTTGCAGATGAACCTACAGCTAGTCTAGATTCTAAACGCGGCAGAGAGGTTGCCGAAATGCTTGTACATGAAGTAAAAACAAAAGGAAAAGCAGCAGTTATGGTTACCCACGATGAGCGTGTTTTGGATTTATGTGACCGCATCGTAATGATTAAGGACGGGGCGTTATATGAACAAACAACAGAATGAAATTAACAGTTCCGATTTTTGGTAAAGATGTTTCAAAATTATCTTATTGTGTAAGATGACATGAACTGTAATTGAAAAAAGGATACTTTTAAATATGTCCGTTAGATATTGAAGCCCTGCTCTTTTTAAAAGAACAGGGCTTATTCATGCATAATATTAATCTATAAAAAGACAATCGAATCCGTTGTTATTCCAGGATTTTTAAAGTCAATTATTAGCGAATATCGTTCGCTTTTTACCACGCAAAATGGTAACGTCACTCGTAAGACAAATACAAGAGCGTGTGAAGCAATAGGGGTAGAAGGAGCAAATAACATGCCATGAAAAGCTATTGTAAAATGTGTATCTTGCATCAAGAAAGGTAGTCTAAAAAATAAACAGACATATAAAAAGAAGGATTTTTCATTTCTTCCTCAAATTGTATAAAGGATTAACAATTTGAGGGAGATGAGAAAATGAATGTTTCAAGTACAGCGGAAAATGTAATTATTAAATACGAGGGCAGAATTGCAACTATAATGCTAAATCGTCCGAATGTACTAAATGCGTTAGATGTACCGACCATAGCGGAGCTTTTGCGTGCGTGTCAAGTAGTTGCAGCTAGTGATGTGGATGTTGTCATTCTTTGTGGCATGGGCCGAGGATTTTCTGCAGGCGGAGATATTAAATCGATGCTCACTGACATGGATGAAAGTAAGTTTGAGCCAATTATGAATCAAATTTCAGAGCTAGTTGTAACACTCTATACCATGCCAAAGCTTGTCATTGCAGCTATTCACGGACCAACTGCTGGACTTGGTCTTAGCTTAGCATTAGCGGCTGATTATGTGATTGCAGATGCCTCATCACTCATTGCGATGAATTTCATCGGAATTGGATTAATTCCAGATGGAGGAGGACATTTCTTTCTCAATCAGCGGGTTGGAGAAGTTGTGGCCAAGCAGCTCATTTGGGAAGGAAAGCGAATGACAGCTCCCGAAGCATTAAAACTGGGAATTATCGATGAAATCACGCAGCAAGATTTTCAAGAAACCGTAAAGAAAAAAGCCGAGGAATGGCTCAAAAAGCCGGTTCGGGCTATGCTGCAAACAAAGAATATTTTCACAGAATTGAACAAAGCTACGTTGAAGCATACATTAGCACTTGAAAAAGCAGGACAAATACAAATGAGAAAGACGGAAGATCACGCCGAGGGAATTCAAGCTTTCTTAGAAAAACGTCCACCAGCTTTTATAGGAAGATAATAACAAGCCGGCCTATACTGCGCCGGCTCTTTATTTAAGAATGAAACAATAATAGTTTTCCACGGGAGTTAATGCATCGATGTGTTTGTTCTAGCACATTGTTTTCTATGAGGAGTTTTTCCCCTTTTTTCTTTGCCTCGTTATCAGTAGTAGCTGTAAAATGTTGGTCTAATACGACATTCCCGCCTTTATCAAATGCAGTTACTGTATACGTTTCCATTTTAATAGATTTCCTCCTTTGTAAAGTTAATTGAATCTTTATACTATTTTTACATATTTATGTATTTTGTGCAAAAAGAAATTCCTATAATAAAGTGCTACAATAAGATACAGCGAAATGGTAGAGGAGTTGTGTAGGTGGAACCGTTACGATTTATTCATGCAGCGGATTTACATTTAGATAGTCCGTTTAAAGGAATGGAAGTGGAATTGCCACAGGAGCTTTTTGCTAGAATGAAGGAAAGTACGTTTTCTTCCTTCTCACGAATTGTGCAAGTAGCTATTGAAGAGAAGGTAGATTTTGTTTTGCTAGCAGGAGATTTGTATGATGCAGATGCGCGTAGTATTCGGGCTCAACTTTTTCTCCGCAATGAATTACAGCGATTAGATGATTTTAACATTTCCGTATTTATCATTCACGGAAATCATGATCATCTGGGTGGAAGCTTTGCAGAAATAGAGTTTCCCTCTAACGTAACTGTGTTTGAAAAAGATACGGTGGAGTATAAGCCTTTTTATAAAAATAATCAGTTGTCTGCATACATATATGGTTTTAGTTATCTACAACAAGCAGTACTTGAAAATATGACATCCCAATATGAAAAGACCGAGCAAGCTCCCTTCCACATCGGGATGCTTCATGGAAGTGTGGAGGAAGCGAGCGATCATAGCCGATATGCTCCGTTTTTAGTGCGGGAATTACTCGATAAACAATTTGATTATTGGGCACTCGGACATATTCATAAGCGAAATGTACTATATGAGCAGCCGCCTATTATTTATCCTGGAAACATTCAAGGAAGACATCGTAAGGAAACAGGAGAGAAAGGCTGCTATCTTGTTACCCTTGGGTCTAGCGTTTCTTATACGTTCGTACCGACTGCAGATGTTATTTGGGAGGAAGCTTCTATTTCCATAGAAGGGTTGCTGTACATAGATGAATTGCTAGAGAAATGCTACTCCATGGTAAAACAGATGCGCAGAAAAAATGAAGGAACGCTTGTTATTTTAACCTTTACAGGATATGGGGAGCTATCGATTTATTTGCAAGATCCAAAACAGCTTGAAGAAATCGTTCAGCTTTTGCAAAGGCAAGAGGATAGGCAGTTTGTTTATGTAGTAAAGTGCTACAATCATACTCTTTCTAATGATGCGATGGAAGTAATGAAACAAGAAAGTCATTTTATTGGAGAACTGCTGCAGGAAGTAGAATCGTGCACCTATTTGGAGTCGATTATAAAACCACTTTGGCAAAGCGGGGCAGCAAAAGCAATCGATGTATTTAACGAGGAAGAAAAAGAGGAAATACTGCAAGAAGCAAAACGTATTATGTTACGTGAATTAGTAGCAGGAAGAGGGGATGTAAGGTGAAGCTTGAAAAACTCCATATATACGGATACGGAAAGTTACAAGATGTACAGCTGTCTCTCTCTTCCGTTACAATCTTGTACGGAGAAAATGAAGCAGGAAAATCGACAATTCGTTCGTTTATTAAAAGTATTTTATTTGGATTTCCTACGCGTGGACAACTTCGCTATGAACCGAAAGAAGGCGGTGCGTACGGCGGGGCCATTACGATACAGAGTGAGCAATATGGGCACATTCGTGTGGAACGAATTCCTAAAACAGCAAGCGGAGAGGTCACGGTTTATTTTGAAGATGGCTCTAAGGGAGGAGAATTAGAGCTAAAGCAACTGCTACAAGGACTAGATAGCTCCTTATTTGAATCGGTGTTTTGTTTTGATATGCACGGACTCCAAAACATCCATCAAGTGAAAAAGGAAGAACTCGGAAGCTATCTGTTTTCTGCAGGCGCTGTTGGAACAGATACGCTGCTACATATGGAGAAAAAACTTGATCGTGAAATGGAAGTATTGTTTAAACCAAATGGAAGAAAGCCAGCTATTAACGTTGGTTTGTCAAATTTACATAAATTGAAAGAATCCTTTCAAGCGTGGCAAAAGAAAATTGGACAGTATGAAAAATGGCAGCAATTGAAAAAAGAGGGCGAACTACAATTAGAGAAGATGCAACAGGAAAAGCAAAGACGAAATCGTTTGATAAAAGACAATGAAACGATGATTACTCTTGCACCGCTATTGCTAGAAAAACAAAAGCATGAGGATTTTCTTGCTACAATACTCGAAACGTCATTTCCAGCACAAGGTGTTCTGCGCTATGAACAATTGCTTGCAAAGTGGAGACCTGTGCAGCTTCGTCTGCAAATATTAGCAGATAAAATAGAAGAAGGAAAGAAAGAAGCACGGATGTGTTCGGTTAACGAGGAGCTCCTGCAAAAGGAAGTAGAGATTGAAGAATGTCGTCTTAAGCAACTCTCCTACGAACAAGCAATGAAAGAACAAACGGTTAATGAAACTAGAATGGAGCAAATGAAGGAAGAAATAGAAGGATTGCAGCGTAGTATAGGCTTGCTGCAAGAGAAGGCTTTCTTTTTGCAACTTGATACGAGCTTGGCTGCAAAGGAGAATTTGACTAGTATGTTGCAGCAAGCGCAGCGCTTAGAGGAGCAAAAGCAGCAGTTGGATGAACGATTTTTGCATGCGAAGGATGAGTTAGATGAACAAGAGCAGCATCTGCGTGATATAAAGGAACGTATGAAAAATTCGAATAAGAGATCTTCCTCTGTGAAGCAAAAGAATGTACCAATTCTATATTTTATACTTGCAATTCTAGCTGGTAGTCTAGTTGCCTTTCTTACGAATCAGATTATGTACGGAACGATTATTTTTTTACTTACTATTGTCGCTTTCTTTGTATACTACCGAAAACCTTCCAATGTTCAGGATATGGAACTAAGGCAAGTCATGGACCGAGAAGAATTTAAATTGCAGCAGGCAGAGAAAAACTATGAACGAATTCTAAAACAGTATGAAGAGTGGGAACAGTCTTCCTTTAGTATAGAGAAAAACTTAAAAACATGGAAAAGACAGTATGGATTAGCTGATGCCTTTTCTTATAGACAGCTTCTGACTGTATTGGAGCGAGTTGAAAAAATTAAAAATCTTTATCGAGAATATGAAAAGGCTTCGCAGAAAAAGAATTCATTACAAAGAGAAATTCAGCAATTTCAAAGTAAACTAGATGAGCTGCAAAACTTTTTTCAAATAGAGGAAGAACGAGCGAGCGACAGTCTCTATCAGATGAGGGAAATTGTAAAGAAAGAGCAGCAACAGAAGTTGGAAAACAAGCAGCTTCTTGAAAAAATTACAGAATGGGAAGAGGAACAACAGGAGCTGCTTCATAACAATAAGATACTGCAAAACGAGCGAGATGTACTTTGGAACGCAGCATCTTCTCATAACGAAGAGGAATTTTACGCACGGGGAAAACAGGACGAGGAAAAGCAAGCAACTCTAAAGCAAGTATCGTTTCTCACGACACAAATACAGTTGTTACAAGAACGAGTAACGGAACTTAATATATCAGATCATCGAATATGGATAGAGGATTATCATGATCTGCTACAGAAACAGCGCAGTCATTTGGATACATTGCTTATGGAAGAACAAACGCTACAGCGTAATTTAGCACACTATCAGGCGGAAATTACAGGACTGGAAGAAGGAAGCACCTATTCCGATTTGCTACATGAATGGGAAGCAAAAAAATCGATTATTCGAGAGCAAATGAAGCAATGGGCAGCTTATGCAACTGCTAAACATGTACTGATGAAAACAAAGGAACGCTATCAGCAGGTGAAATTACCACGCATGCTAGAAAGAGCCGAGAAATATTTTAGCCATGTAACAAGTGGTCAGTATGTGAAGCTATTTGCGCCAAATCAAGAGCAGTCTTTTCTTGTAGAGAGATACGACGGGATGCGTTTTGCTGCCTATGAGCTTAGCCAAGCAACGGCAGAACAGCTATACTTATGTTTGCGATTTGCATTAGCGGATACGTTTGATGGAAATATTCCATTAATAATTGATGATAGCTTTGTGCATTTTGACAATTTACGAGTAAAGCAGACTTTATCCTTATTGCGAGATCTTTCTAGAACAAGACAAATTCTATTTTTCACATGTCATGAAGGGTTTCTTTCTTACTTTTCAGAGGATGAGACGATACGCTTGCAAGAGAAGAGAAATGTCGTCTGATATTGTGATATGGAAGTTTTTTGTATGATATACTATTGATAATTGGACATTTTGGAGGACTACACATGAAAAAAAAGATTATGCAATATGACGTCGGAGAACAGGTAGATGTATTATTGCTCATTAAATCATCGGTACGGGGAATTGCCAGTAATGGAAAACCCTTTTTAACACTTATGCTTCAAGATCAAAGTGGAGAAATTGAAGCAAAGGTATGGGACATTTCAAAGGATGATGAACAGCGCTATGCATCTGAGAAGATCGTAAAGGTAGCAGGTGATATATTAAATTATAAAGGACGCATTCAACTAAAGCTAAAGCAAATTCGCGTACTTCAGCCAGAAGAAGCACCGGAAATATCAGAATTTGTGGAACGCGCTCCTATTCCAAAACAAACGATGCAAGATACGATTACTCAATATGTGTTTGAAATGCGCAATCCAATGCTTCAAAGAATTACAAGACATCTGTTGAAGAAATACCAGGATCGATTTTTAGAATATCCAGCTGCTACAAAAAATCATCATGAATTCGTATCTGGCTTGGCCTACCATGTTGTATCTATGTTAAATTTAGCGAAAGCGATAGCTGGATTATATCCATCACTAGATAAAGACTTGTTATATGCAGGTGTTATTTTACATGATCTTGGTAAAGTTATTGAACTATCAGGTCCGATTTCAACAACATATACGGTGGAAGGAAATTTATTAGGTCATATTTCCATCATGGTTAGTGAAATATCAAAAGCTGCCGATGAACTTTCCATTGAAGGAGAAGAAGTGGTAATTTTACAACATATTGTTCTAAGTCACCATGGTAAAGGGGAATGGGGCAGTCCGAAGCCGCCGATGATTCGCGAAGCAGAAATTCTTCATTATATCGATAATCTAGATGCGAAAATGAACATGATGGATCGTGCGCTCAGCCGTGTGAAACCAGGCGAATTCTCCGATCGTGTATTTGCGCTAGACAATCGCTCCTTCTATAAACCAAAATTTCACGAATAAGGTATACATCCAGTCCTCCGTTCATACAGTGTAGTATAAAGCTTGTCTACGAATGAAGGGAGAGCATTGAGATGCCTTTATGGGTGTATGTTGTAATTATTGGAATTGTTATAAGTGGATTTATGACTTTGTATACGTCTAAAAAAGAAGAGAATCTTGATCGTGAGTTTATTGAACGTGAAGGTGAAATATATATAGAAAGAATGCGTGCGGAACAAGAAAAACGTATGGACGAAAAGGACGATCATTCAGTTTTGCTATAAATAGCTACGTGCAGAAAAAGGAAAGCTTCTTTTTCTGTACGTCTTTTTTGTATACAATGAAATTACATGTACGTAAGAAAACATAGGTGTATGAAGGAGAGACTAATGGAATTTCATGAGATTTTGCCTGCTGTTCGTCATATTAAGGATTTAGAAAAACTAGTAACTAGCAAGTATACATTTATAGTCTTGCTAGATTTGCATGTGGGTCAGTTGAAAAGTGTCATGACACTAGCAAAAAAGCATGGGAAAAAAGTTTTTTTACATTTAGACTTAATTCATGGATTGCAAAGTGATTCCTATGGAGTTGAATACGTATGCCAAGAATTTCATCCCTATGGCATTCTTTCAACAAAGGCAAATGTAATTGTAAAGGCAAAGCAAAAAGGGGTTGTAGCAATACAACGCATTTTTTTAATTGATTCTAGTTCCCTTACAAAAAGCTATGCCTTGCTAGAAAAGACAAAGCCAGATTATATTGAGGTACTTCCAGGCTTGCTCACTGATATTATTACTGAGGTTAAGGCGAATACGGGTATTCCCATTTTAGCTGGTGGATTTATTCGTTCGTTACAAGACGCCCGGCAGGCAATTGATGCGGGAGCAACCGCTGTAACCACCTCAAACGAGAAGCTATGGAAAGAATATATGGAAAATTAGCGTCCTATTATATTTGAAAATACATAGATGAGAGGGGTATCCTTCATGCAAACGTATATGTTATCACTCGATCAAGGAACTACGAGTTCACGGGCCATCTTGTTTAATAAGCAAGGGGAAATCATCCATAGTGCACAAAAGGAATTCACGCAGCATTTTCCAAAGCCAGGCTGGGTAGAGCATAATGCAAATGAAATTTGGGGATCCGTGCTTGCTGTTATTGCGAGCTGCTTGAGCGAAGCTGATGTTCGTCCTTCCCAAGTGGCAGGGATTGGTATAACGAATCAACGAGAAACGACCGTTATTTGGGATAAGCATACGGGCAAACCGATTTATAATGCGATTGTTTGGCAATCTCGTCAAACGGCAGCCATTTGTGAAGAGTTGAAATCACAAGGGTATTCCTCGATGGTTCGAGAAAAAACTGGCCTACTCATTGACGCATATTTCTCTGGAACAAAGGTGAAATGGATATTAGATCATGTAGAGGGAGCGCATGAAAAAGCAGAACGAGGTGAATTGTTATTTGGAACAATTGACACGTGGATTACTTGGAAGTTAACAGGCGGAGCGACTCATGTAACCGATTATTCCAATGCATCTCGTACGATGATGTACAATATTTACGATTTAAAGTGGGATGAGGAATTGCTTGCGATGTTAACGATTCCGAAAAATATGCTACCGACTGTTCGTCCGTCTTCTGAAATCTATGGATATACGGCAGCCTATCATTTCTTTGGACAGCAAGTACCGATTGCAGGTATTGCCGGAGATCAGCAGGCTGCTTTATTTGGACAGGCTTGCTTTACAGCAGGTATGGCGAAAAACACATACGGAACGGGCTGTTTTATGCTCATGAATACAGGCAAACAGGCAGTTGCATCTAAAAGAGGATTGCTAACAACGATTGCATGGGGATTAAATGGAAACGTAGTTTATGCGTTGGAGGGAAGTATTTTCATAGCAGGATCAGCAATTCAGTGGCTTCGAGATGGAATGCGCATGATTAAGGAAGCAAAAGAAAGCGAATTATACGCACAAAGAGTAGATTCAACTGATGGGGTATACGTGGTTCCAGCTTTTGTTGGATTGGGTACACCTTACTGGGATAGTGATGTACGCGGTGCAGTGTTTGGAATTACACGCGGTACAACAAAGGAACATTTTATTCGTGCTACGCTTGAGTCATTGGCTTATCAAACAAAGGATGTGCTTGGTGCAATGGAGGCGGATTCTGAAATTGCCTTAAAAGCGCTACGTGTTGACGGCGGAGCAGTGAAAAATAATTTTCTAATGCAATTTCAAGCAGATATGCTAGGTGTGCCAGTAGAACGCCCTGTAGTAAACGAAACGACTGCGCTTGGAGCAGCGTATTTAGCTGGTCTGGCGGTTGGATATTGGGCTAGTCAAGAGGAAATAGCACGGCAGTGGCAGATTGACAAGGCGTTTACACCGACTATGCCGAAGGAGCAAAGCACGAAGCTATATGCAGGTTGGAAAAAGGCGATTGAAGCAACGAAAGTTTTCAAATAGAAAATGATGTAGTATACTAAACATAAGTTAATAAATTGGCAGGAGAATGAGAGAGACCGCATTGCACTATGAAAGCATATTTTATAGTGTTACTTGCGGTCTTTTCTCTTTTTTAAGGGGGAAACAGGATGAGCATGCTATTTTCAACTATGCAAAGAAAAGAAATTCTTACAAGTGTGAATCAGCTACATGTCGATGTCATTATAATTGGCGGAGGAATTACGGGTTCAGGAATTGCTTTAGATGCGACCACAAGAGGGATGTCTACGGTTCTATTTGAAATGCAGGATTTCGCTGCAGGTACATCCAGTCGTTCTACGAAGCTTGTTCATGGAGGATTACGTTATTTAAAACAATATGAAGTAAAAATGGTGGCCGAGGTAGGGAAGGAACGCGCAATTGTATATGAAAATGGACCCCATGTCACTACACCAGAGTGGATGCTTCTTCCTATTCATAAAGGAGGGACATTTGGAAAATTTAGTACGTCACTTGGGCTGCGTGTCTATGACTTTTTAGCGGGAGTTAAACGTGGTGAACGTCGTTCCATGCTAAATCGGGAACAAACCATAAAACGGGAGCCGCTAATCAAGAAAGAAAATCTGAAGGGTGGCGGCTATTATGTGGAATATCGTACCGATGATGCTAGGTTGACTATTGAAGTCTTGAAGGAAGCAGTCGCACTTGGTGCCAAGGCAGTGAACTATACAAAGGTAGAAGAACTTCTGTATGAAGGGAAAAAAGTAGTGGGGGTACGTGTTGTGGATCAGCTTGATCAAAACACGTACGAAGTGTATGCCAAAAAAATTATAAATGCAACAGGGCCATGGGTAGATCACTTACGGGAAAAAGATCATTCAAGAACAGGAAAACGATTACAGCTATCGAAAGGAATCCATATTGTTATTGATCAAAAGCGGTTCCCTTTACAACAAGCTATATATTTTGATACGCCAGATGGAAGAATGGTGTTTGCTATTCCAAGAGATGGAAAAGCATACGTAGGCACGACCGATACATTTTATGATTTGGATGCTATTAACCCCAAAATGACCATAGCTGATCGAAAATATGTAATCGATGCTATTAATTATATGTTCCCATCCGTGAATATCACCGAGCAGGACATTGAATCTAGCTGGGCAGGGGTTCGCCCGCTTATCTACGAAGAAGGGAAAAATGCGTCTGAAATTTCTCGTAAGGATGAAATCTGGCAATCGGACAGTGGACTTATTACAATTGCTGGTGGAAAATTAACGGGATATCGAAAGATGGCAGAAATGGTAGTAGATGTAGTTACATCCCTTTTAGAAAAGGAAGGGGATCATTCGTACCTTGCATGTCAAACGAAGTACTTACCTATATCAGGTGGTAATATGGAAGGCGGATATGAATCCTTTATAAAGAAAAAGGAAAGAGAAGGTAGAGACTACGGATTAACAAAGGAACAAGCGCATTATTTTGCCTGCTTTTATGGCTCGAATGTCGATATTTTATTTAAATTGGCAAAAAAATATAGCAAGCAAGACGTGGGTATGCCTTTAGACGTATTTTTACCACTTATTTATAGCATGGATTATGAAATGGTTACAAAGCCAATTGACTTTTTTATTCGTCGAACAGGCGCATTATTCTTCAAAATTGACTGGGTTCATACATGGAAGGATGATGTTATTAATTATATGGCAAGACGTTTACATTGGAGTCCGAACGTGAAGAAGAAATATACGGATGAATTAGAACAAGCGTTACGAGATGCAGTTGTGCCTATCGATGCACAGAATACTTTAGCAGGAGCATAAAAAAAAGGAGTGATTAAAATCACTCCTTTTTTGCAGTTCTATTATTGACCAGTAGTTGTTTGACCAGTAGTTTGACCAGTCGATTGTGCTGGTGCAGGATTTAAAGCATCTTTTAAATCCTTATCTTCTACAGTTGCATTTACTTTCTTAAATTCTTTATCAACGAAATCGTTCATAAATGTAGTATCTTGCATTTTTGTATCAACTAATTGGGAACGAATAGTTTCTTTTACTTGATCAAATGGTTGTAATGGCTTAATGTCAGTCACTTTAATGATGTGATAACCATATTGTGTTTTAACTGGATCACTAACTTGATCCTTTTGCAATTTATAAGCAGCAGCTTCAAATTCAGCTACCATCTTGCCAGAAGTAAAGTAGCCTAAATCGCCGCCTTTATCTTTTGAACCTGTATCTGTTGAATATTGTTTTGCTAAATCTTCGAAGGATTGACCTTGATTTAATAAATCTTTTACTTTTTTCGCAGTTGCTTCATCAGCCACAAGAATATGGCTTGCTTTAATTTCAGGCTTGTAATGATCCTTTAACTCTTGATCTGTAATACTAGCTCCAACCGCTTTCTTAAGTGCAAGGCTTGCGCGAATTTGCTCTTTGAATGAAGCTTGTGTCATACCGCTTTGTTTTAGAAGAGTATCAAATTGATCTCCATATTGTTGCTTTGCTTTATCAAATTCAGTTGAAATTTCTTTATCAGTTACGTTGTAATTTTTTGAGAATACTTTTTGGATTGTGAGTTGTTTTAGTACGCTAGCTCCAGCTTGTTGTTTCATAGCGTCGTAAAACTCAGTTTTCGTCACGTTCCCTGCATTTGATTTTACTACCACATCAGAGCTACCGCAGGCAGAAAGTGCGAGTACGCTTGTAGCTGCTAGCGCAATTAGTACTTTTTTCATTCTATAACACTCCTACATATTTTTTTAGTATCAGTATGTTCAAATAGTACAACAAATAATATAACATACTTCCCAATGTTTTCATATGGACAAGCCTAAATATGGATGATTCTTAACAGTACGTTAAAAATAGGATAGATTATGAGCTTGTACATATTTTTAATTGTACATAGATAATTTTTTTGAAAGACTAGAATTTCTTACTATATGGAGTGTTGCATGCTTATAATAATCACCTTAAATAGGTTATAGCCTACTCCTTTATTTCACATGATGCATAGTATAGGGTACAGAGCGTAAAGGAGGTGTCAGTAATGAGCGGTGGATACGGATACTCTGGTGGCTTTGCGTTAATTGTCGTTTTGTTTATTCTTTTAATTATCGTTGGAGCAGCTTGGCTGTAAGAAACTAATGTAAAGTTTAAAAACTATTCCGGTCAGCAATTGTTGACCGGATGATTTTATTAACTAGGACATAATGGAAAGTTACCATTAGAAAGCTTTCATTTCGAAATATATTTCATCGTTAGTATGTGGGATTGCGGTGGATATAATATTCGTAGATGAAGAAATCGAAGGAAAGATTGGTGAATGGTACGTTATCAATCAATTATGCAAATAGAGCGCTTCCAAAAAAAGATAAGAAGGATAGAGAAAGCTTAAAAATAAAGAGTAAAGATTATTTCTTTATTAGCTTTTTGTCCTTCTCAATGAAATTTTCTTCAATGTTCTCTAATGATTTTTCAAAGATATCGATAAACTCTTGCCCATATATATTTCGTAAAATGGCCATTAATTCAATATTTTCTGGAAATTTACCATAGAAATCACGTAGAGCAAGTGCACCATTGAAGATAGAGTTTTGCTCGGGTACGTATTCTTCCATGAGTTTTAGAATTAGTTCCTCGCCCTTTTCTGTTATTTCAATGTACGTATTGCGTTTGTCGTCTTCCTTCTTAGAAAACACAAGAAGTCCTCGTTCTTCTAGCTTTTTTGAAAAGTTGAATGCAGTAGACACATGCATTACACCAAACTTTGCAATTTCAGAAATAGAAGCTCCCTTTAAATGATACGCAATCGAAAGGATATGATGTTCATTTATATTTAGATCATATGGCTTAATCCATTGCTGCCAATCTTTTTCTACACTTTTCCATAATGCTTTGGAAAGCTGAGCAATACGTTGGCTGAATATAAGAGCTTCTTTAACGGAATAGTTTTTTTCCCCATTACTCATTGACTCACCTACTTTTTTGTTTATCTACTATAGCATCTATTATGCCAGTAAAATAAAAATTAATAAAGTACTTTTGTAAGAATTGTAAAAAAATTTTGTATAAGCCAGAACTTTCCAGTTCTGGCCCGTTATTCATGTACTTAATTTTTTTGTATGATATTTTTTTGCAAGGAATCAAGCGATTGTTGAATTTCTAGTATTTCTTTCTGAATATTCTCTTTATTTGGTTCTGTTTCCTGCTTCCAAGAAGAAAATGTTTTTTGAATATCATTTTTAAGTTCAATAAAAACATCTTTACTTTCTTCGGCTGTTTGAATAATTTGATCTTTAAGCTGAATAGAGTCAGATTTAATTTCATCTAGAGAATTTATTAAGTCATCGCTTTTCCGCTTTATGGAATAACGCAAGTCTTTTCCTGATGATGGTGCTGCAAGCAAAACAGTAACAGCAGCAACAGCTCCCCCGCAAAGAAGCCCAGTTAGAAATGCTTTATAATTTGACATGATTCTACCTCCTTATATATACATACTATAACAACGTGACTTTAAAGATGACTTGCGATGGAATCTGCCATATTTTTCAGTTTTTCAGGTGTGTAGGTTTCATAATGCGTTTTCCAAGTAAGACCAAAGCTATTGTCGTTTTCATATCTTGGAATTAAATGAATATGGAAGTGAAACACACTTTGGCCAGCTTTTTCACCGTTATTGTTAAGCACATTTAAACCAACCGGTTCGTATTGTGCTTTAAGAGCATTTGCAATTTTTGGTACAGCTTTGAATACGTTTTCAGAAATGTCTGATGTTAACGCAAAAACATCTTGTTTATGTACTTTCGGAATGACGAGCGTGTGCCCTTTTGTAACCTGACTAATATCTAAAAAAGCGAGCACATGTTCATCCTCATACACTTTTGCACTTGGAATGTCTCCCTTAATAATTTTGCAAAAAATACAATCTTTCTCTGAATGATTCATATCGTTCACCCTTTCTAATTGTCTTACCCGTATCTTACCATAATTACACAACAGACAAAATAAGAAAAGTGGAATCGGCTTGTTCAGCTCTGGAGGGCGAGGGTTCTCTGACCGGAAAGAGCTAGCCGATGGAACTAGACAAAGAAAAGCAGAACCGGCTCGTTCAGTCCCGTAGGGCAGAAGTTCCTCCCCCAAAAAGGCGCTTTATGCCTTTATGGGGGAGGGTTTTCTGACCGGAAGGGACTAGCCGGCGTAGCTAGACAAGAAAAGCGGACCCAGCTCGAACTGCTCCGGAGAACAGAAGTTCCCAATTACAATAAATAAAAAACAGGAAGCAGAGCTTCCTGTTTAATGAAGAAGGTATGTTGAATCATCGCTTGTGCACCTTTTGGAGACACCTCATTTACTGGAAAAATGTTTGCATTGTTTCTTCGCTACTCTGCTAGAAACACCTCATTTGTAGTTGAAGTATATGCTATTTTCCTGTGAATTTCTTTTTGTTCTTTCTTTGTCCTATTAGAGAATGCATCTAACTCTTGTGGAATACAGATCTACTCTCCTCGAGACACCTCATTTCGAACAAAATGCGTCGTTTTCCATATATAGTCCTTAGCGGACACCCCATTTCGATGATAAAGAATGAAACATTCATTTTCATTACGTTCTGGGACTTTTGTTCAACAATTTCCTTCTTCCTTCATTAATGTAACCAGGTCAGAAAGAAATATACACATGATTTTTTTACACATGTAAGAAATCTTAGGTAGAGCGGACTGTTTTTTGGTAAGATAAGGATACATCATCCACATAAAGAAAGGATGGAACTATGAATTCATTATTAGAAGTGCAACACGTTACTGGAGGTTATTCAAAACGACCTGTACTACAGGATATTTCATTTTCGGTTAAGCCTGGCGAGCTTGTGGGGCTAATAGGACTAAATGGTGCTGGTAAAAGTACGACAATTAAGCATATTATTGGTCTTATGACACCAAGACAAGGGAGCATCACGATACAGGGGAAAACATTTCAAGATGATCCAACTCTTTATCGAGGTAGCTTTACGTACATTCCGGAGTCTCCCATTTTATATGATGAATTGACATTGGAGGAACATTTACAGCTAACCGCAATGGCGTATGGTGTGGAAGAAAAGCAATATGAAGAAAGAATAAAACCATTATTAGAAGAATTTCGGATGAGTAATCGATTAAAATGGTTTCCCTCTCATTTTTCAAAAGGAATGAAACAAAAGGTAATGATTATGTGTGCCTTTCTTGTACAGCCGTCGCTCTATATTATCGATGAGCCATTTCTTGGTCTAGATCCGCTTGGTATTCAATCTTTACTGGAACTTATGGGACGAATGAAAAAAAGCGGGGCTGGCATTTTAATGAGTACACATATTTTAACAACGGCAGAGAAACATTGTGATGCATTTATCATTTTACATCATGGGCAGGTGGTGGCAAAGGGGAGCTTGCAAGACTTGCGGCAACAATTCTCCATGCCAGGAGCATCGCTTGATGATCTCTATATTGAATTAACAAAGGAAGAAAATCATGAACACAGTTGAATTGTGGAAGAAGCGATTTAAACTTTTTGTGAAAGAAATGAGAACGTACGGGAAATATATTTTCAATGATCATCTTAAGTTTGTACTTATATTTGCAATTGGGATTGGGGCTTACTATTATCATGCATGGCTGCAAACATTGTCGCCCTCCTTTCCGACTACTTGGCTTATGACCATCATTTTTTCATTTGTTGTGACCAATGGAAGTGTTCAAACGTTTGTTAAGCGACCCGATATTGTTTTTTTACTTCCAATAGAAGAGAAAATGAAGTCCTATTTCAAAATGGCTTTTTCTTTTTCTTATTTCGTTCAATTGCTGCTGGTTTTAGTGGTTGGGCTGGTGCTAGCTCCGCTTTATAACCATCAATATAAGGAAATGATGTCTACATACGTAATATTGCTTGTTTTGCTGGCAATCGTGGCATGCTGGAATTTACTGGTCGTATGGGAACAAACGTATCTGTTGGATGAACGAGTCCGGATCTTCGATTACGTTATTCGGTTTGGACTATCATTTGCCTTTACATTTAGCCTTCTAAGTAAAGTGTCTGTTATATACACGGCAATTATTGTGTTCGGAATGGGTGTGTATTTGTTCTCTTTATATCGTAGAAAAGGGAAACAAGGATATAATTGGGATTATCTTATTGATGATGAAGAGAAAAAAATGCTATTGTTGTATCGAATTGCTAATTTATTTACGGATGTTCCGCAATTAAAGGAACGAGTGAAAAGAAGAAAATGGCTTGATATCATAGCTAAAACGGCGTCCTTTTCAAAACAAAATACGTACTCTTTCCTATATATTCGAACATTTTTAAGATCAGGGAGCTATTTCGGTATGTTTGTTAGACAAATTATTCTTGGTAATGTGATCGTCTATTACGTACCGTTTCTATATGCAAGGATTTTTATCAGCCTTTTATTTATTTATATAATCGCATACCAGTTGCTTAGCTTGGCGAAGCATTATCACGTCACACTTTGGGTAAATTTATATC